>NZ_BAAHBM010000060.1:0-21570 GCF_054776675.1 Angustibacter aerolatus | reverse complement strand
GCGCTGGCCGCCGCCCGCGAGGCGGCGCAGGCCGCGCGCGACGAGCAGGAGCGCGACCGGGTGGCGCGCCGCGCCCAGCAGGACGCACAGACCGAGCGGGCCCGCGAGCGCGAACGGCTGCAGGCGGCCGAGACCACCACCACGCCGGTCGTCGACGCCACCGCCCCGCTGCCCGTGGTCCGGCCCGATGGAGGCGCCGTCCGCGACGAGCGGGCCGACGACGGGCGGGGCGAGCGCGGGCGGGGCGACGGCCGCGGCCAGCGCGACCGCGGCCTCGACGACGAGATCTTCGGGCTGGGCGAGTAGCACCGTGTCGGTCTGGGACGAGGTGGTCGGGCAGCAGCCCACGGTCGAGCTGCTGCAGCGTGCCGTGGCGTCGGCCCGCGGCGACGGGTCCGGCATGACGCACGCCTGGCTGTTCACCGGGCCGCCGGGGTCCGGGCGCTCGGTGGCGGCGCGCGCGTTCGCCGCGGCGCTCGAGTGCGAGCAGCCGGAGGCCGGGTGCGGCGTCTGCCACAGCTGCCGCACCGTGCTCGGCGGCACCCACGCCGACGTGTCGACCCTCAGCACGGAGGGCGTGGTGATCACCGCGCAGCAGGCGCGCGACATGCTGCCGCTCGCGGCCCGGCGTCCGTCGGTCGGGCGCTGGCGGGTCGTGATCGTCGAGGACGCCGACCGGCTCAACGACAGCTCCGGCAACGCGCTGCTGAAGGCGATCGAGGAGCCGACGGCCCGCACCGTGTGGCTGCTGTGCGCGCCGAGCTCGGACGACGTGCTGGTCACCATCCGCAGCCGCTGCCGGTCGGTGGCGCTGCGCACCCCGCCGCCCGACGCGGTCGCCGAGCTGCTGGTGCGGCGCGACGGCGTCGACCCGTCGATGGCGGCGTTCGCCGCGCGCGCGGCGCAGAGCCACATCGGCATGGCCCGCCGGCTGGCGCTCGACGAGGACGCGCGCATCCGCCGCCGCGACGTCGTGCGGGTGCTGCTGCAGCTGCGCGGGGTCGGCGAGAGCGTGCTGCACGCCGCGCGCCTGCTGGCGACGGCGACCGCCGAGGCCGAGGCCGGCACGGGCAGCCGCGACGAGCACGAGAAGGCCGACCTGCTGCGTGCGCTCGGTGCCGACCCGACCGCCCGCACCCACCCGCCGTACGTCCGCACCCAGCTGCGCGACCTCGAGAAGCAGCAGAAGCGGCGCGCCACCCGCTTCGTGCGCGACATGGTCGACCGCTCGCTCATCGACCTGCTCTCGGTCTACCGCGACGTCCTCGTGCTGCACGCCGACCCGGGCGCCGACCTCGTCAACGGCGAGATGCGGCCCGACCTCGAGCGCCTCGCCCGCGCGCTGTCGCCCGAGCAGCTGCTGCACCGCATGGACGCCGTGCGCGAGGCCCGCGACCGCATCGGCGCCAACGTGAACGCGCTCCTCGCGCTCGAGGCGATGGCCGTGCAGCTGCGGCTCGACGCGTGACACCGCACGACCGGCCCCAGGGGGACGCATGACCACCACCGACCGACGTCCTACCCTGCCCGGGTGGCGACGCCCGCGTCCGCGGCGCCGGCCGGTGGCCGCCGCGCTCGTGGCGGCAGCCGCCCTGCTGGTGGGTGCCTGCACCGGCTCCGGCGGGGGCGGCGGTCGCGAGGCCGTCAGCAGCCCGACGTCCGTCGCACCGGCGCCCGTCCCCAGCGGCCTCGACGCGCTGTACGCCCAGCGCCTCGCCTGGGCCGGCTGCGGCGACGGGTTCCAGTGCGCGAAGCTCACCGTGCCGGTGGACTACGCCGAGCCGGCCGGCGCGACCATCCAGCTCGCCGTGATCCGGTTGCGCGCCAGCCGCTCCGGCGACCACCTCGGCTCGCTCGTGCTGAACCCCGGCGGGCCGGGCGGGTCCGGCGTCCAGTACGCGCGGGCGGCGCAGTCCGTGGTCAGCGAGACGCTGCGGCGGCACTACGACGTGGTGGGGTTCGACCCGCGCGGCGTGGGGGCGAGCGCGCCGCTGCAGTGCCTCACGGACGCCGAGACCGACCGGCTCGTGGGCGCCGACCCGACGCCGGACGACGCGGCCGAGGTGCAGCAGTCGGTCGACCTCGCGAAACAGATGGCGCGGCAGTGCGCGGCGAAGGGCGGCGACCTGCTCGCGCACGTCGGCACGAAGGACGCCGCCCGCGACATGGACGTGCTGCGCGCCGCGCTCGGCGACCAGCGGCTGAACTACCTCGGCAAGTCCTACGGCACGTTCCTCGGCGCCACGTACGCCGAGGAGTTCCCGCGCAACGTCGGCAAGATGGTGCTCGACGGCGCCATCGACCCGGCCCTCACCAGCGACCAGGTCAACGGCGGTCAGGCCGCCGGGTTCGAGCAGGCCACCCGGGCGTTCGTCGAGGACTGCGTGCAGCAGGGCGACTGCGTGCTGGGGTCCGACGTCGACCGCGGCACGGCCACCCTGCGCTCGATGATCCACGACCTCGACAGCGACCCGGCCGCGACGAACGACCCCGACCGCCCGCTCACCGAGGGCCGCGGCTCGTTCGGCATCGCCGCCGCCATGTACGACCAGCAGTCGTGGCCGGTGCTGCGGCAGGGCCTGAGCCAGCTGCGCGGCGGCCGCGGCGACGTGCTGCTGCAGCTCTCCGACGCGCTGAGCGACCGCGGGCCGAACGGCTACAACTCGAACCAGAACACGGTCATCTACGCGGTGAACTGCCTCGACCGACCCGACCGCCGCAGCACCAAGCAGATCGAGGCGACGGTCGCACCGTTCACCAAGCTGGCGCCGACCTGGGGCCCGTTCCTCGCCTGGAGCGAGCTGCCGTGCACGGTCTGGCCGGTGCGCGGCGACGGCGAGCCCGCGCCGATCCACGCGACCGGCAGCGGCCCGATCGTCGTCGTCGGCACCACCCGCGACCCCGCGACGCCGTACGCCTGGGCGCAGGGCCTGGCGAAGGAGCTCGACGCCGGCCACCTGCTCACGTACGTCGGCGACGGCCACACCGCCTACCGCCGCGGCAGCCGCTGCATCGACTCGGCGATCGACGCCTACTACCTGCGCGGCGACCTGCCCGCCGACGGCACCCGCTGCTCGTAGTCCCCGGTACCGCGGCGCAGGCACCGGCCCCGCTGCCCTATACTCGACAGCCGTGCCCCGGTTCGCCCGGGGCACACGCCGCCTTAGCTCAGTCGGCCAGAGCAGCGCACTCGTAATGCGCAGGTCGTCGGTTCGATTCCGACAGGCGGCTCCACCCTCACGCGACCGCTGCCCGGGTCACGACCCCGGTGCGACGGCTCACCGCTGGTACGCACTGCACCTCAGCCTGGTCTGGCACAGGCGCGCGGAGCCGGCACCGCGGCCGTGCCCCTCGCGGTGGACCCGCAGCTCGAGGTCGAAGGTCTGGCCGCCTGGCATGTGCACGATGTGCTGCTGCACGGAGAACCGGTAGACCCACTTCGATCTGCTCCTCGAGGACAGGTACGGCTGCCGCACGATCTTCAGCTGCTCCGCGACGCCCCCGCCGGGGACGCTCGTCGGGAACGTGATCACCGGCCGGTACACGTGGCGGAGCTGCACCGGTGTCCCGATCCAGTCGTGGCACTCGCGAAACCCGGCACGCACCTGGTGCGTCAGGAAGGACTGCCAGTCGACGGTGTGGCTGACCGTCTGGTAGCCGCTGCACACGGCGCGGACCTCCGCGACACGTCGCGGCTCGGGGCTGCGGTGCCCCCCGCAGAGGGCGACCACCACGAGCGCCACGAGGACTGCGGGCAGCACCGCCCGCGCACCAGATCGAGCAGGTTGCATGCGGTGACTCCCGTTCCCGGTGGACCGACCGTGCTGTCGGATTTCCCTCCATCAAGACAATCGGCACATCAGCCGCTTGTCGATCGTGGGCTCGTAATGGACGTCCGGACCGTGAGCGGACTACCGGTAGCGGTACAGCAGCAGCGCAGCGGCGACCACGGCGAGCGCCGCGACGACCGCGGCAGCGATCTTCACCGCGCTGTAGGGCCGCTCGCCGATGACCTCGCCGGTGTTGGCGTTGACGAAGACGTCGTACGTGCGGCCCGAGGCGACGTAGGTCGCGAGCCAGAGGGGCATGAGCAGCAGCCGGAAGCGCACGTCCTGGTCGACGGTGCGCACCTGGTCGAGGCGCTGCTCGTCCCCGCCGATGTCGGCGCGGCAGTCGTCGGCGATGACCTCCGCCATCTGCCGCTGCGCGTCGGCGAGCCCGTCGGTCGGGTCGACCTCGTAGCGCGGGGCGTCGAAGCCGGCGAGGAACTGCGGGGCGTAGCCGTCGGCCGCGGCCGTCGACCAGGGGCCGAGCTCGGCCAGCGTCCCGGCGTCCGGGGTGCGGACGCCGGCGGCGAGGACGTCGACGAAGTCGCGGGCGACCCGGCCGGACGCGTGCGACCAGCGGGTGTGGCGCACCTGCCGGGTGCGGGTGACGGTGCGGCCGTTCTCCTGCGTCGTGTACGTCTCGGTCGTGTAGTAGTAGTCGCCGCGCTCACCGGTGTAGTCGGTGACGGTGCGGTCGTCGAAGCCCCAGTGCGGCAGGTAGGTGCCCTGCATCGACTCGGGCGTCACCTTCTTCAGCGCGGACGGCGCGAACCAGCGCGACGACGTCCAGGCCGCGAACGCCGTCCCGGCCTGCGCGCGGTCGACGACGAACGGGACGACGGCGTCCGGGGCCTTGAGCCGGCCGTCGAGGTCGTCGACCACGACGAGGGCCGCCTGGCACGAGCCGCAGCGCCCGGCGATCGCCGTCGTGGTCTGCTGCGCGCCGCACCGCTCGCACCGCACGTCGAACGGCGGCAGCTCGGCGACGGGCACCGGCCGGTGCTGTGCGTACGCCGCCCACTCGTGCCGGACGTCGCCGACGGGCGCCGCGATGCCCAGCCGCGCGCCGCAGTAGGGGCAGCTCAGCGCACCGGCCCCGGGGGCGAACTCGAGCGCGGCGCCGCACGAGGGGCACGCCGACTGCGACGGCCCCGCGACGGTGCTCACTGCGGCGGCAGCGGGGGCGGCACCGTCCCGGGCGCGGCGGCCAGCTCGGGCACCGAGGCGAGCGGCACCCAGTCGGACATGCCGGCCCGCCAGACCAGCGTCTCGGGGGTGGCCGTGCCGGCAGCCACCCGGGCCGCGACCTCCGCGGGCGCGAGCGGACCGACCTGCTGACCGGAGACCCCGAGGTACCACTGCGTCGTGCCCGGCAGCGGCGGCGGGGCGGTCGGCGCGGCGGTGGGCGCCGCGGAGGGCGACAGCGCCTGCGCGAGCTGTGCGCCGAGCGTGGCGCCGACGCCGATGCCGACCCCCGCGCCGGCCAGCCCGCCGGGGTTCGACGCCGCCTCGGTGATCGCCGTCGCCGCCTGGAACCGCGTGAACTGGTTGAGGTCGCCGAGCACGCCCATGCTGGTGCGCTTGTCCATCGCGGCCTCGACCTCCGGCGGCAGCGACACGTTCTCGATGACGAAGCGCGGCAGGGTCAGGCCGAGGTGCTCGAGGTCGGCGCTGAGGATGCCGGCGAGCCGCTCGGCCATCTCGCCCTGGTGGGCGGCCAGGTCGAGCACCGACACCCCGGACGTCGCGAGCGCCGTCGCCACCCGCGAGACCACCGACTGGCGGATGAACTCCTCGACCTCGTCGGTGGTGAACTGCGGGTCGGTGCCGACCAGCTCCCGCAGCAGCACGGCCGGGTCGGCCGCCCGGAACGTGTAGGTGCCGAACGCGCGCACGCGGACCATGCCGAACTCGGGGTCGCGCATCATCGCGGGGTTCTGCGTGCCCCACTTCTGGTCGGTGAACTGCCGCGTCGAGACGAAGTAGACCTCGGCCTTGTACGGGCTCTCGAAGCCGTGCTTCCAGCCGCGCAGGGTCGACAAGATCGGCAGGTTCGCCGTCGACAGCGTGTACGTGCCGGGTGGGAAGACGTCGGCGAGCGTGCCCTCGTTGACGAACACCGCGGTCTGCCCCTCGCGCACGACCAGCCGGGCGTTCATCTTGATCTCGTTCTCGTACCGCGGGAACCGCCAGACGATGGTGTCGCGGGTGTCGTCGGTCCACTCGATGATGTCGATGAGCTCGCCGCGAAGCCGGTCCATCAGTCCCACTGCCATCTCCCTCGGTGAGGTGCCTGCAGCACGACCGCGCCGCCGTCCGAGAGTGTCCCAGCCCGAGGCGGCCCGCGACAGCCGTGCGGCCTACCAGGGCGCCACGCCCGCGTCGTCGAAGAACCCACCGCTCGGCCCGTCGTCCGGCAGGGTCGAGAGGCGGACGACGACGGCAGCCCCCTCCTCCGGCGTCCGCGCCGACGCGTGACCGGTGAAGTCCGTGGCGACGTACCCGGGGCAGCAGGCGTTCACGAGCACGGCCGTGTCGGCGAGCCGGCGCGCGTACTGCACGGTGAGGCTGTTGAGCATCGACTTCGAGGGCGCGTAGGCCGCCATCACCGGTCCGGTCCGCAGCGTCAGCGACCCCATGTTGCTCGACACGTTCACCACGCGGGGTGACCGGGACCGCAGCAGCAGCGGCAGCACCGCGTTCGTCACGCGAACCGCTCCGAACACGTTCGTCTCGAGCACGGCCCGGACGACCTCGAGGTCGAGCGTCGTCGGGTCCTGCGCCCCACGGTCGGTGCGGCCGCCGATCCCGGCGTTGTTCACGAGGACGTCGAGCCGCCCGGCCGTGCGCTCGAGGCCCTCTGCGGCTGCGGCCACGCTGGCGTCCGACGTCACGTCGAGCGCGACGCCGAACGCGTCGACGCCGGCGCCACGCAGCCCCCGGACGGCGTCCTCGCGGCGACCCTCGTCGCGGGCCCCGACCGCGACCGTGAACCCCAGGGCCCCCAGCCCGTGCGCGACTGCGAGGCCGATCCCCTTGTTGGCGCCGGTGACCAGCGCGACCCGTGTGTCCGTCATGCCTCCAGCCTCGTCGTGACGTCCGGGCGGCGTCCAAGACCGATGTCAGCGGTCTGTGATACCCGGCAGGTATCAGCGACGTACGCTCGGCCCGTGGACGACCTGGAGACGCGCGAGCTGCGGTACTTCGTCGCCGTCGCCGAGGAGCTGCACTTCGGCCGGGCGGCTGACCGGCTCGGCATCGCACAGCCGCCGCTGTCCCGCGCGGTGAGCCGCCTCGAACGCCGACTGGGCGTCCGGCTGCTCGACCGCGACCGCCGCGGTGCGACGCTCACCGAGGCGGGGCGCGTGCTGCTGCGCGAGGCGCGGACCGCCCTCGACGCGGTCGCCGCCGCGGCCGAACGGACCCGCCGCGCCGGTCAGCGGCACCCGCTGGTGCTGGTGACCAAGGCGGGCGCTTCGCACGAGCTGCTCCGCACGCTGCTGGACGCCGTCGCCGCCGACGACTCGGCGCCCCCGGTCGAGGTGGTCCTGTGCGAGGTCGGCGAGCAGGCCCGCCACCTGCGCGACGGCCGGGCGGACGTCGCGATCATGCACCGCCCGGTCGACGACCTGGCCGGCTTCGACACCGAGGACCTGCTCACCGAGGGGCAGGTCGCGCTGCTGCCCGCCGGGCACCCGCTGGCGTCGCGGCGGTCGCTCACCACGGCCGACGTCCGCGACGTCCCGGGGCTGCCGATCGCCCGCTGGCCCCGCCTCGACGGCACCTACCCGGACGGCCCAGGGCCCGAGGTGCGCACGCAGGCCCAGCTCGCGCAGCTGGTGTCCCTCGGTCGCACACTGCTGGTCATCCCCGCCTCCAGCCGCGCGTGGCAGTGGCCCGACCACGTCGCCGTGCCCGTCCTCGACGCCCCGCACGTCACCACCGTGCTCGCCTGGCCCGCCACCAGCCGCTCGCCCGCCGTCGCAGCCCTCGTCGCCGCGGCGTCCCGGGCGCACGACGTCGACCCGGCGCGGGCGGGCTGAACCACCGCCCGGTCCCGCGGCGACGGGCGCAGCACCGAAGTGAACACCTGGTGCGGGTTTCGGCGACAACAGTCAAAGCCCTGACGGGGTGGGTGGCGCCGACCTACGCTGCGCTGGCGCTCGCGACTGCGCGGTCGCCCCACCTCGTCAGACAGGAACTCCATGCGTCGCCTCACCACCGCCGGCGTCGTCGCCGGCGCGCTCGTCGTCGGTGCCGTCGTCAGCCCGGCCGCGAGCGCCACGGCCGCTGCCGCGAAGTCCGTGCTGCTCGGTCACGCGAACCGCACCACCGCGACGACCAGCATCACGAACACCAAGGGCACGGCGCTGTCGTTGTCCGCAGGCAAGGGCAAGGCACCCCTGGCCGTCAACAGCAGGAAGACGGTGAAGAACCTGTCGTCCGACCTGCTCGACGGGCACTCGTCGAGCGACTTCCTCGGCAGGACCGCCAAGGCCGCGGACGCCGACAAGGTCGACGGCCGGAGCTCGACGGACTTCGCGTCGGCCAAGGGGATCACCGGCACGGTCGTCGCGTCCGACGCGGCAGCGGTCTGCCCGGCCGGCACCGTGCTCACGGGTGGCGGCGGCCTCGCCGAGACCGGCATCGCGCTGTCCGGGCCCGACACCACCGAGGCCGGTGCCATCGTCCCGAACACCTGGCTGGCGCTCGCGGTCAGCAGTGACGAGACGGACGTCATCTCGCTGGCGACCTGCTACTCCCCGCTCGGCAAGGCGATCCCCGGGGCGATCGCCCCGGCCGGCGCGACGGCGCGCAGCACCGCGCTCGCTGCGTCGCCCGCGCAGCGCGCGTACGACCTGAAGCTGGCGCAGGTCCGCGCCGCACACGCGAAGCGCTGACCCGCCGACGTCGAGGCGCCGGTGGCGGCGGGTCAGCCCGCCGCCGCCGGTCGCCGAGGCGCTCTAGTGGGGGTCGGGCACGGCGAGGCGCTGCTCGACGCGGCCCAGCCGGTAGACGGCGATCGCGACGACCCAGACGGCGACGAACAGGCCGACGACGACGTACCCGAGGTTGTCGAGGCCGAGCCCGTCGACCCAGGTGGTGAACGGGTCGGTGAGGTCGAGGCGCTCGTGCAGCACCGAGACGAGCTCGACGGTGCCGATGAGCAGCGCGACGGCGACCGAGAGGCCGGTGATCGTGAGGTTGTAGAAGACCTTGCGCACGGGGTTGGCGAAGGCCCACTGGTAGGCGACGTTCATGAAGGCGCCGTCGAGGGTGTCGAGCAGGCTCATGCCGGCGGCGAACAGCACCGGCAGCACCATGACGGCGTACCAGGGCAGGCCAGACGCCGCACCGGCACCGGCCAGCACCAGCAGGGAGATCTCGGTGGCGGTGTCGAAGCCGAGGCCGAACAGCACGCCCGCCGGGTACATCTGCCACGGCTTCGTGATGGTGCGGGTCACCCGGCGCAGCACCCGGGCGAGCAGACCGCGCTGGCCGAGCACCTCCTCGAGCGCCTCGTCGCCCGCCTCCCCGCGCCGCATCCGGCGGAACACCCGCACGATGCCGACGAGCGCGACCAGGTTCAGGATGCCGATGAGGTAGAGGAACAGGCCCGACACGCTGGTGCCGACGACGCCGAGCGCCTGGTGCACCGGCGACCCCTCGCGCACGAGCGTGCCGGCGAAGCGCGCGCCCGCGGCCACGACGAGCGCCATGGCGAACACCACGGACGAGTGGCCGAGCGAGAACCAGAAGCCGACCGACACCGGCCGCTGCCCGTCGGTCATCAGCTTGCGGGTGGTGTTGTCGATCGCCGCGATGTGGTCGGCGTCGAACGCGTGCCGCATGCCCAGGGTGTACGCCGTGACCCCCAGCCCCACGCCGAACACCTGGGCACCGGCCGTGAGCCCCTGCGGCACCACGAACAGCAGCAGCACGCCCCAGCCGACGACGTGCAGCAGCGCCACGAACGCCAGCGTGCCGAGCAGCCTGCGGGTGTCGACGCGCTGCCAGCCGCGCACCGGTGCGAGCAGCGGGACGTGCTGCGCGGTGGAGGGTGCGCTCACCGTCGGACCGTAGCCCGCGGCGCACCGCACCCACAAGTCTGAGCAGACGTTCAGATGTCACGATCGGCGTACCGTGCCCGGGTGCCGTCCCGCCTGCTCGCGCTGCCCGGTCGCTACGTCGTCGCGGGCTACCCGCCGGGCACCGCGCTCACCCCGCGCGGCGGCGACCTGTGGTCGCTCACCCTCACGTCCGACGAGTGCTCGCTGGTCTGCGCCGAGCCCGCTCCGGACGGCGCGCTGCACGAGCAGCCCGGGTGGCGGGCCTGGCGGGTGGCCGGCCAGCTCGACTTCTCGCTCGTCGGCGTGCTGCACGCGCTCACCGGCCCGCTCGCCGCCGCCGGCGTCAGCATCTTCGCGCTGAGCACGTACGACACCGACTACCTGCTCGTGCCCGGCGACGCCGCGCCGACGGCGACCGCCGCGCTGCGCGACGCCGGCCACGACGTCGAGTCCCACTGACGCCGGGCGGTCATGGCTGGTCCGGCGGCGCCGTCCAGACGATCGTGTGCAGCAGGTCGGACCCGAGCCGCTCGACGGTGTTGTTGCGGCGCGGTCTGGCGGCCCGACCGGCCCGGTCGTCGCCGAGCCACGGCGGGACGCCGAACGGCAGGTCGCGCGCCGGGATCCGCGCGTAGTCCGACTCCAGGAACCTCGGCCCGTAGTTCGGCAGCGCGTGGTCGCCGTCGGCGTCGGGCGTGACGACGTCGCGCAGCGTCTCGACGGCGTCGTGCCACTCGGCCACCAGCCGCGCGGCGTCGCGGCTGGACGGGTGCGGCACCTCGAGCAGCGGGACGTCGGGCCGGTCGTCCCACAGCCGGACGGCGCCCCGCGCCTGCGCGCCGAACGCGACGACGGCCTGCAGCTGCGGGCCGGTGACCGCGTCGAGCAGGGCGTTGCGCCACGCGAGGTGCTGGGGCTCACGGAGGATCGGCGTCGCCCGCTGCGCCTTCGACGGCAGCAGCGCGTAGGCGAAGGCGTTCAGCAGCACGTAGCCGCGGGTCAGCCCGAGCTTCGCGAGGAACCCCTGCACCCGCTGGCCGGCGTCGCCGACGAGGGTGCGGCCGGCGACCCGCTCGGTCGGACCGGGGTCCGAGGCGATGCAGAGCAGCCGCGCCGAGCGGTCGAGCCGGCCGCGGTAGAAGATCGGTCCCCAGTCGTACCAGAACAGCTCGCGGTGCGGCGCGTACGTCGGCAGCGCGGCCAGGTGGTCGGCCACCGCGCTCGGCGGGCCGGGGTCGAACTCGGTCATCAGCCGCCTCCGGGCTGTCGGGCGAGCACGTCGGCGCAGAACGCCAGCAGGTCGCGGTTGCCGCGCAGCACGTCGTCGCGCGTCATGTCGTACGGGATGCCGCCCACCCCGAGGTCCTCGATGGGCACGCCGTCCGAGCGCCCCGACCGGACGGCGCGCCGGATCGCGACGGTGAAGCCCACACCGGCCGGCAGCGGGTCGAGCTGCTCGTCGGTGCCGGCGAGCGCGTCGCGCAGCTGGGCACCCGTCCACACGTTCGCTCCCCCGGCGCCGGTCGCCCGGCCGACGCAGACCAGCGGCCCGCAGTCGTTGTCGACCCACCCGGCGGCGAACAGGTCGCCGCTGGAGTAGGTGTTCGCGTCGACCACCGCGACCGCCGGGCCGGGGTAGCCCCGGCCGCGGTCGTTGCACCAGGCCGGGTCGGTGAGCGGCAGCGGCTGCGCGTACTGCTCGCCGGTCGACACGGCGTCGTCGAGGGACGGCTGCCACGCCTGCAGCTCGAGCCGGTTGAACGGGCTCGCGGCCATCGCCCTGGTGAGCGGCGAGGCCACCAGCTGGAACCGGGTCGGCAGCACCGGGCCGTCGGTGAACAGCTGCAGCACCCGCTCGGCGGCCCACACCAGGCCGCCCGGGTTGCCGCGCAGGTCGACCACCAGCCCGCCCTGGGGCAGCAGGCCCACCAGCCGCGCCACCTCGTCGACGAACGCGTCGTCGTCGTCGACGTCGAACGACCAGATGCGCAGGTAGCCGAGGTCGCGTGAGAGCGCTCTCGCCGACAGCACGTCCTGCAGCGGCGTGGCCAGGTCGTCACCGCCCGCAGGCCGGGGCACCGCCTGGTCGGCCGCCCACAGACCCGGTGCGAAGAGCAGCTTCTTGGCGCGGCGCACCGCCTCGGCCGCGGGATCGGCGGCCTGCCGGGTGACCGCCCGCGAGCCGGCTGCCACGGCGGTGGCGGCCTTCCCCGGCAGCAGCACGCGCCACGGCACCCGCACCTCCTTCGCCGCACCCCGCCGGCTCCGGTACCCGACGTCGACCCAGTGCTCGTCGGGCGGCGGGCCGTAGTCGAGCGCCCGGAACGTCAACGACTCCAGCGCCCTGGCGCGCCGCGCGTCGGGCCGCCCACCGGTCTCGCGGTCGGCGTGCACCTCGACCGCCCGGGCCATCGGCACCCCGCTCCACCACTCGACGCGCACCCCCGGCTCGAACGCCGCGTCACCCACGTCGTCCGACACCTTCGTGACGACGAAGGTGGGCTCGTCGTAGCGGCCGTGCTGCTCGACCAGGAACGGCAGCGCCGCCACGGCGCCGCGCAGCGACACCGGCCCGACGTACCGGGTGTGCGCGTCGCGCAGCCGCGTCACCACACCGCTCACCGCGAGGTGGAACTCGGTGTCCGTCAGCTCGGTCGCCCTGCGGCGCAACAGCTCCAGCTCGTGCACCGGGTCGACGGCGTACGCCGCGCGCTTGGCCGGCAGGTGCGCGTACGCCCCCGCCAGCACCGTCCGCAGGGTGTCGAGCACCTGCAGCCGCTGGCCGCCGTCGAGCCGGCCGAGGTCCGCGCGGTCGAACGCCGACAGCGGTCGTCCGCGCTGCGCCGCGCCGACAGCAGTGGGTCGCGTTCGAGCAGTCGTCGTCACCGGTGTCCTCCGTAGAACGCCCGGAGCCCGTCGAGCACCCCGTCGTGGAACCCGCGGCCGCTCACGGCGTCAAGCCACTCCGCGTCGTGCTCCAGCGACTGCACCGGCGGCACCACGACGTCGGCGAGGTCCTTCGGCAGCCCGCCCACCGGTCCGACCCCCGTCGGCATGTCGAGCGCCAGGCGCAGCGGCGCGTCGTCGGCGTCGAGCCGCCCGGCGAAGGCCGCGAGCCGCCCCTGCGCCTGCTCGATCTCGCCCTTCGGGTCGGCGCGCACCTCCTCGAGCCGGTCGACGACGTCCGACCACGCCCAGGCGCTGTCGTCGTCGGGGTGCTGCAGCGACAGCTGCCGCGGCTGCCCGGCCACCGTCAGCGACGTCGTGCTGCGCGCGCCCGCCGTCTGCATCAGCTCGGGCGTGCCGTAGCGGGGCACGCCGTCGACGACCACGAGCTGCACGTCGGCCTCGGTGGCGCGCACCACCGCCCGGTACGGGTTCGCGCCACGGCGTGCCGAGAGCACCAGCACGTCGGCGAGGGCGCCGGGCTGCAGCCGTCCGACCTGCCGCTGCCACGACCGGCGCAGCACGTCGCCCGGTGACGACGTCACCATCCGCACGAGGTCCTCGTCGCTGAGCGTCCAGCCGAGGTGGTCGGCCACCAGCCGCGCGACCTTCACCTCGCCCAGCACGTGCTTGGTGCCGGACGGCGCCCAGTCCGAGCCGAGGCAGACGGCCACGCCCTGGGCGAGCACCTCCGGGACGGCCGTCGTCTCGCCGTACAGCCAGAGGTTCGAGAACGGCGACCAGGCGACCGCGCCCGGGCTGCCGCTCCAGCCGGCGAACACCGACGGGTCGACGGCATTGGCGTGCACGGCGACGAACCGCTCCTGCAGGCACCCCGCCTGCTCGGCGTCGCGGAACTCGCGCGCCACCAGGCTGCCGCGCCGGCCCTCGGCGCAGTGGTAGACGAACGCCGACCCGGCGCGCATGCGGTTGGCGCGGTCGGCCAGCACCGGGGGCTTCGCGGTGAGCGTCGAGGCGTAGACCAGGCCGGCGTCGCGCGTGCCGAACGTCTCGTCCTCGACGTTGCGCACCAGCCACCCGTCCCGCGGCCGGTTCATCGGCGGCGACCCCTGGATCGTCGTGGTCCCTCCGATCAGCGCCTTGGTCTCGACGAACGCCAGCAGCTCGTCCGGGCACGCCGTGATCAGCGCGTACGCCGGCCAGGTGGTCGAGGCGGCGTACGACGCGGCGCGCGGCCACGCGTCGTGGTGCTCCCAGGGCGTCGTCCGGGTCGGCTCGGTCCAGAGCGGCAGGGTGTCGTAGGCCAGGTGGTTGTGCAGGTCGACGAGCCCCGGCAGCACCAGGTCGGTGCCGACGTCGACCACGTCGACCTGCTCGAACCCCTGCGGCACAGCGTGTCTGGCGGTCGTCACGTGCGCCACCCGGCCGTCGTCGCCGATCCAGACGACGCCGGCGAAGGCCCCGGAGCGGGTCACGGGCACGGCGGGGTGCTCGGCCATCGGCAGCACCCGTCCTCGGATCGCCCACACGCGCACCGCCGCAGGTCCCCGCGCGGGCCCCGGTGCCCGCGACCTCGTCACCCTGGCACCGGCTGCTCGCCGCCGGGAAGCATCCGGCGCCGATGCGGCTGCCACCGCCAGGCAACTCGGACATTCGACGCGTTCGGCCATTCGGGTGAACGCGCACCCGTCCGGCCGCGAGACTCGGCCCACCAGCCGAACCGTCGCAGGGGGTCCCACGTGCCACAGTCCACCCGCAGGGCCGGCGTCGCCGCCGTCGCACTGACCGCAGCCGCAGCCGCCGGGCTCGCGCTCGCCGCACCCGCCCAGGCCGCCGGGGTCGCCTGCGGCGCGACGCTCACCGCCAGCGCCACGCTCACCAAGGACCTCACCTGCGCCGCCGGCCAGGGGCTGACGCTCGACGGCGCGGTGACGCTCGACCTGAACGGGCACCGGCTGCGCGGGCCGGGCTCGGGCACCGGCATCACGGTCACCGACGCCGGGGTCGCCACCGTCCGCGACGGCCGCGTCGACCACTGGGGCACCGGCGTCGCGGGCGCCCCCACCGACGACTTCGAGCCGGCCACCCACGACGTCCGCATCACGCGGGTGCGACTCGACCACCACGTCACGGCGATCGACTCGAGCACCGGCGGCTTCGGCACGATCGGCGCGCGCACGTTCGTCGTCACCGAGTCGCTCCTCGACCACGACACCCGTGGCGTCAGCGGCGTCTACGGCAGCAGCAGCATCGTGCGCAGCGTGCTGAGCGCGAACACCGTCGCGGTCTCGAGCATCACCAGCGGCGCCACGATCCGCTCGTCCGTGCTCAACGACAACGACACCGCGCTCGACTGCGACGAGTCCGGCTGCATCGTCGACCGCAACGTCTTCAGCGGCAACGGCACCGGCATCGTCAACCGCACCTTCGGCAGCACGATCACCTCGAACCTGTTCTCGCGCAACGACGTCGCGTTCACGTCGTTCGGCGACTTCGGCAGCACGCTGACCGGCAACACCTTCACCCGCAACCCGGTCGCGGTGAGCATCGGTGCGAGCAGCACGGCGACGCTGACCCGCAACACGTTCTCGCGCAACGGTTCGGCGTTCCTGCGCGACGCCTCCGTGCCCGAGCCCGACCTGTTCGCTCCGACGCTGCTCGACCGCAACACCTTCACCCGCAACACCGACGGCATCCGCACGGACGCCGCCGACACCCAGCTCGAGGGCAACCGGGCGACGAACAACGCGGGGTACGGGATCTACGCGCCGAACGCCACCGACCTCGGCGGCAACACCGCCTCCGGCAACGGGACGTCGCCCCAGTGCACGGGGGTCGTCTGCTCCTGACGCGCGACCTGGTCGCCACGGCCCGGCGGGTCTACGGTCGGGTCATGGCGACCACTCACCTCGAGCTCGAACCCTGGGACGGCCTCGACCAGGCCGGCCTGCACCGCATGCAGCAGGCCGTGGACGACGTGGCGCGCAGCCACGCCGGGCAGGACGAGCCGGTCGTGAGCCTCGAGCTGCGCGCCCGGTTGCGCGACCGCGAGGTGCCGTCGCCGTCCGGCGAGGTGATCGACCAGGTCGTCACCGCGCTGTCCGCCGGCGACACCGTGCGGTTGACCCTGCGCTGAGCCCGGCTGACGGCGCCACCACCCGTCTGGAGATGCCTGCCGACGCCGGCGGGCGCAGGGTGGGTGGCAGACCTGCGTCGGCGGGGCCGTCGTCCAGCAGCGGGCGCCGCGCGCCCCGCCGCGATCGCGCGGGCGGGAGCAGACATGAAGGCAGTGCGCTACAACGGGCCGTTCGACGTCAGCGTCGAGGACGTGCCGGACGCGCGGATCGAGCAGACCACCGACGCGGTGGTCCGCATCACGACCACGAACATCTGCGGGTCGGACCTGCACATGTACGAGGGCCGCACGTCCATGGAGGTCGGCCGGGTGCTCGGCCACGAGAACATGGGCGTCGTCGAGGAGGTCGGTCCCGGCGTCCAGCACGTGCAGGTCGGCGACCGCGTCTCGGTGCCGTTCAACATCGGCTGCGGCAGCTGCCGCCACTGCCAGAGCGGCTGGTCGTCGTTCTGCACCAGGACGAACCCGACCGAGGGCATGGACGGCGCCGCGTACGGCTTCGCGAACATGGGCCCGTACGACGGTGGACAGGCCGAGCTGCTGCGCGTGCCCTTCGCCGACTTCAACCTGCTCGAGCTGCCTGCGGGCGACGAGCACGAGCACGACTTCACCATGCTGTCCGACATCTTCCCCACCGGCTGGCACGGCGTGACGCTGTCGGGCTTCGTGCCGGGCGACCGCGTGGTCGTCTACGGCGGCGGCCCGGTCGGGCTGATGGCCGCCCACAGCGCCATGATCCGCGGCGCCACCGAGGTGTTCGTCGTCGACCAGCAGGCCGACCGGCTGCGGCTGGCCGACTCGATCGGGGCGCACCCCATCGACTTCAGCCAGGGCGACCCGGTCGAGCAGCTGATGGAGGCCACGAAGGGCGCCGGCGCCGACCGCGGCGTCGAGGCCGTCGGCTACCAGGCCCACGACCACTCCGGCCAGGAGCACCCGGAGCTGGTGCTCGACAACCTGGTCTCGTCGGTGCGCAGCACCGGGGGCATCGGCGTCGTGGGCGTCTACGTCCCGGAGGACCCGGGGGCCGCGGACGAAGGCGCCAAGGAGGGTCGGATCAGCTGGCAGTACGGGCAGTTCTTCACCAAGGGCCAGACGATGGGCACCGGCCAGGCTCCGGTGAAGCGCTACAACCGTCAGCTGCGCGACCTCATCGTGACCGGCCGCGCGACGCCGTCGTTCATCGTGTCGCACGAGCTGCCGCTCACCGAGGCCGTCGCCGGCTACGACCACTTCGACAAGCGCGAGGACGGCTGGACGAAGGTGCTGCTGCACCCCTGACCGGTCGGCTCAGGCCGAGGTGCGCCGCTCGCGGTCGAGCACCTCGGCCCGGGCCCGGGCCCGGCCCATCGCCTCGGCGAGCAGCTCGTCGTAGTCGGGGTCGGCGTCCGGCACGGCGGCGACCTCGCGCGACTCGAGCTCGACGGTCTCGCCCTCGGGCCCGACGACCGTGCGCCGCACCACCACGTGGGTCACCCCGTCGCGCGAGACGTCGTGGGCGCGCCACGGTGCCGACTGCTCTGCCCGGTTGGTCGACGTCCGGTCGGAGCGCCCGAGCAGGAACCAGAGCGCGCCGAGCAGGGCGAGCACGAGCACCACGGCCAGGGCCACGTCGAGCTGTCGCACGGCTCCTACTTCCCGGTGACGGCGAACCCGGAACCGGGCGCGAAGGTCGTGACGGACGGCGGGATGGCCTTGAGCGAGTCGATGGTGGCGCACGCCGGGCAGTTGGCGTAGCCCTTCTGCCGCTGGCTGTTCGCGTTCGCCTCGGCGGTGGCCTGCGCGACCTTGGCCTGCGCCTCCGACACCGCCGCGAACGCCGCCTGGGCGCTGTTGATGGCGTCCTGCACCTTCGTCGGCAGCGTGATCTTCACGAGGTTGAACTGCACCCCGGTGAAGAACGGCCCGCCCAGCGTCGTCGTCAGGTCGGCCGCCAGCGAGGTGTTGATCGCGTCCTGGATCTTGCGGATGTTGACGGTGCTCTGCCCGGCGGCGGTCACCGCGCGCGCCGCGGCCGCGGTGCCGGTCGCGCTGGCGTTCTGCCCGCTCTGCACCAGCGCGCACGACGCCTGCAGCTGCGCGCACTGGAACGTGCCGATCTCCTCGCGCAGGTCGTTGGAGATCACGGGCCGCAGGATCTGGTCGAGGAAGGTGGACCAGCCGGCCTCGTCACCCCACGCGTACCGGTACTGCCCGTCGGGCCCCTGGTACCTGCGGGTGCCGTACTTGTCGTCGAACGCCTTCAGCGCCTGCGCGTCGGAGGTGAGGGTGAAGTAGATGGTGCCCTCGATGCCCACCTCCACGCCGTCGGCGGTCGGGTCGTTCTCGACGTCGACGCCGGTGCGCTCGCCGCGGCCCGCCACCGAGGTGATCGTGTAGAACCGTTGCTGCGCGGGGTACGTGTGGCTCGTCGAGAACAGGCCGGTCCAGGTGCGCTGCGACGCCGGCTGCAGCACCTGCCGCACCTGGTTGTCGTCGAACGGGCCGCCGTCGCGCACCACCGCCACCTCGCCGCCCGCCGTCCGGTCGAAGCCGGTGCCGAGCACCACGGACGTCGTCACCACGGCGACGATCGCCAGCAGCACCAGCACCACGAGGGCCAGCCGGCCCCGCCCCATCCGCCGCCTCGGCCGGGGCTGCGGCACGAAGAACGGCGACTCGGGCGGCGGCGGTGCAGAGACGTGCGACACGAGTTCTCCCACGGGACGGTGCGAGCCGGCCGCGTGGCCGGGCAGACGCAATATGGCACCCGCCACCGACGAGCGCCCGCGGTTCTCCACAGCCCGGGGCCCGCCCGGCCGTCGTCGGCGCGCCGTGGCAGGCTCTCGCCATGACGAACACGCCCGACTGGGAGGCCCGCTACCGCGCCCGCCGCATCGGCATGCCCGGCTGGGCGCGCGACGCCGCCACCCGCACCGCGGTCGCGGCGACCACGCCCGAGGGCACGCTCGAGCTGCACTGGTGGTCGGTCGGCGACGACGCACCGGTGCAGGCGACGTCCCGCCCCGAGGGGACGGCGCACGGCGGCCTCGACCCGGCCGGCGAGCAGCTGTGGTGGTTCGACGACCGACGGGGCGACGAGCGCGGCGTGTGGCGGCGGCAGCCCTTCGGGTCGTCGCCCGGCGCCCACGTGGCGGCCACCGACCTACCGGCGGCGTACTCCTCCGGCCTGGCGCTCGGGCTCGCCGTCGCCGTGGTGGCGAGCAGCGACGAGGACTACGGCGTGCGCGTGCACGTCGTCGAGGACGGCGTCTCGCGGCTGCTCTACGAGCACGTGGAGGAGGCGTACGTCGGCGACCTGTCGCGCGACGAGACCGTCGTGGTGCTGGCGCACAGCGAGCACGGCGACTCCCGGCACCCGGCGCTGCGCGTGCTGCGGGTGGCCGACGGCGAGACGGTCGCCGAGCTGTGGGACGGCGAGGGCAGGGGGCTGCACCCGGCCGGCTTCTCGCCGCTGGCCGGCGACCACCGGCTGCTCGTCGTGCACGAGCGGCAGGGCGTGCCCGCGCTGCTGGTCTGGGACCCAGCGACCGGTGCCGAGCGCGAGGTCGCCGTCGACGCACCCGGCGAGGTCGCCGACGCCGACTGGTTCCCCGACGCCCGCAGCGTGCTGGTCGAGCTCGACCACGAGGCCCGTACCCGCCTGGTGCGCGTCGACCTCGACACGGGCCGCACCACGCCCGTGGGGCCGTCGACCGGCACGGTCACCGGCGCGGGGGTGCGCGACGACGGCGACGTCTGGATCCGCTGGTCGTCCGCCGCGCAGCCCTCCAGCGTGCGGGTGCTGCCGGGCGCGGCGACCGGCGAGGGCAGCGTGCTGCTCACCCCGCCCGGCCCCGCGGCACCGCCGTCGGTCCCCGTCGAGGACGTGTGGGTCGACGGCCCGGGTGGCCGCATCCACTCGCTGCTGCGCCGCCCGGCCGGCGCCGAGGGTCCGCTGCCGCTGCTCGTCGAGGTGCACGGGGGCCCGACGCACCACGAGGTCGACGCGTTCGGCCCCTACCCCGCCGCCTGGGTCGACCACGGGTACGCCGTGGTGCAGGTCAACTACCGGGGCTCCACCGGGTACGGCTCGGCCTGGCGCGACGCGCTCGAGGCCCGGGTCGGTCACGTCGAGCTCGAGGACGTGCTGGCGGTGCGCGACCACCTGGTCGCCACCGGCGTCGCCGACCCCGAGCGGGTGGTGCTCTCCGGGGCGTCGTGGGGCGGGTTCCTCACGCTGCTCGGCCTCGGCACGCAGCCGCAGGCCTGGTCGCTCGGCGTCGCCGGGGTGCCCGTCGCCGACTACGTCGCGGCGTACGAGGACGAGATGGAGGGGCTGAAGGCCTTCGACCGCAGCCTCTTCGGCGGGTCGCCGCAGGAGGTCCCCGACCGCTACCGCGACTCGAGCCCGATCACCTACGTCGAGCAGGTGTCGGCGCCGGTGCTGGTGCTGGCCGGCGAGCACGACCCGCGCTGCCCCATCCGGCAGATCGACAACTACCTCGCCCGGCTCGAGCAGCTCGGGCGGCCGCACGAGGTCTACCGGTACGAGGCCGGGCACGGTTCGCTGCTCGACGACGAGCGGGTGAAGCAGGCCCGGCTCGAGCTCGACTTCGCCGCCCGGCACCTCGGGACGCCGGCGCCCGCCTAGCCCCAGGCGGCCCGTGCGGCGCTCCGAGCGCGTGGGTTCGTCGGCACCGGCCGGCAGCCGGGGCGCCGCTCCAAGCGTCCGAGCCCCTCTGCACCGGACCGGCGGCCGGGATCGGCCTAGTCGCGTTCGTCCGGCGCGGCCGCGGCAGGACCGGGCGCGTCGGCCGCGCCGTCGGGGTCGTCAGAGCCGTCGAGCTCGCCGTCCCGCAGGTCGGCCACCAGGTCGAGCAGCTCGTGCACCGACGAGCGCAGCGGGCGCAGACGCGACAGCCCGACCAGCCGCTCGAGCAGCGGCGCGGTGCGCCGCAGCAGCAGCCGGGTGCGCCGCTGACCCGGGCTGCCGTCGTGCACCCAGTGCAGCACCAGGCCCATGTGCGCCAGCCAGAGCAGGTCGGGCAGCTCGGTCAGCAGGCGGGCGTCGCCCTTGACGCGGGCGCCGGTGACGACGTCCCGCATGATGTCGATCGAGGCGTCGCGGGCGGGACGGCTGTCGTCGCTGAACGGGTTGACCGGGCTGCTCGGCTCGGCTGCGACCGCGAAGAACCGCCCGGCGAACGGGTGGTACCGCTCGGCGACGTCGAGGAACGCCTGCTCGCACGCCACCCAGCGGTCGGCCAGCAACGTGCGACCGGCCAGCGCCGGCCGGGCCGCCTCGGCGTGCGCCGCCTGCATCCGCTCGTAGTAGCCCTGGACGAGGTGATCCTTGGACCCGAAGTAGTAGTAGGCGTTCCCGAGGCTGACGCCGGCCCGGTCGGCGACCGCACGCATGGTCGTCTTCGCGTACCCGCGCTCCTCGAACAGCTCGAGGGCGGCGTCGACGATGCGCTGCCGGGTCTGCTCGCCGCGCTCCGTCGTCGGTTGGTCAGCGGCAGGCACGGCGTCCACCGTAGCCGCCGTCAGCGGGGAGGCTCCCGCCCTCGGCGGCCGCCCCGGCCGGGACCGCGCAGGCCGCCGGCGGCCGGCTGCGCTGCATCCGGCCGGCCACGGCGAGCGCGAC
>NZ_BAAHBM010000059.1:0-21758 GCF_054776675.1 Angustibacter aerolatus | reverse complement strand
CGGTGGTCACGGTGCACCCGGCGTCCGGTCGCGAGGCGCCGCCGGCGAGCACCCGGCACGTCAGCGGCCTGGTGGCCGACCCGGCACCGGCGTCCCGCGGCGCTCGGGTCGAGCCCGGCCCGGGCTGGCTGGTCGTGGCGCAGGCCGGTCTGGCCGAGCGCGTGCCCGCGGACGTGGTCGCCGCCGGCGCGACGGTCGTGCACCTCGACGACCACCGCCCCGTCGAGGAGCAGCTGGCCGACCTGCCGGCCGACGCCGTGTTCGCGCACGTCCGCGTGCTGGCCGACCTGCGGGGCGGCAGCTGGCCCGACCCGCCGAGCGTGGCGCTGCTGATCGCCCACGAGGCGCTGTTCGCCGCCGCCAAGCGGTCGCGCGACGCGCTCGAGGCCGGCGGCTCGCTCGGCGTCTGGCTCGACGACGAGCTGCGCGCCGGGGTGCCGCACCCGCACGGCGGGCTGTTCACCGGCATCGTGAAGAGCCTGAAGTGGGACCTGCCACCGGCCCGGCTGGCGTGCGTCGTCACCGACCGCGCCGACGGCTGGGACGTCGTCGAGCGCGAGGTCGCCCACGACGCGGGCGACCCGGTGACCGTGCACCAGGGCGACCGGCGGCTGCGGGTGCGGATGACGCCGGCCCCGGTCGACGACGTCCCCCTGCAGCCGCTGCGGGCCGGGGCCGTCGTGGTCGCCACCGGCGGTGCCCGCGGCATCACCGCCGCCTGCGTGCGCGGGCTGGCCCGGCGCACCCCGATCACGGTCTGGCTGCTCGGCAGCAGCCGGCTCACCGACGTCCCGGACGAGCTGCTGCAGGCGGACGACGGGCAGCTGCCCGCGCTGCGGGTGGCCTGGCTGCGCGAGCAGCGGACGCTCGACCCCGGCGCCGGGCTGCGCGAGCTCGGTCGCCGGTTCGACCGGCTGCTGGCTGCACGCGAGTCGCAGCAGACGCTGCAGGAGCTGCGCGCCGTCTGCGGCCCCGGCGCGGTGCGCTACCGCACCTGCGACCTGACCGACGCGGCCGCCGTGCAGGCGGTGGCGGACGAGGTGCGGGCGACGTCGGCGCAGATCGACCTGGTGCTGCACGGCGCCGGGCTGCACGACGGCGGCGACATCTCGCGGCTGACGCTGGACGGGCTGCGGCGCATCCGCGACGTCAAGCTGCGCGGGTACCACCACCTGCGGGCCGCCTTCAGCGACCCCGAGCCGGTGCTGTTCGCCAGCTTCGGCTCGGTGGCCGGGCTGGTGGGGCTGAACGGCGAGTGCGACTACGCACCCGGCAACGACGTCCTGCACGGCGCGGCGACGTACGGCACGGCGGCGCTCGGCCGGCGCGAGCTCACGTTCGCGTGGCCCATCTGGTCGGACATCGGCATGGGCGGTTCGGAGCTGGTGCAGGCCAACAACGCCGAGAACGCGATCATGACCTCGCTCGACCCGGCCGAGGGGGTGGCGCACTTCGTGCGCGAGCTGCTCGCCGGGCCGCCGCACGCACCGGTGGTCAGCTACCTGCACCCGCGCGAGATCGGCACGTTCTCGCAGCGGTTCCCGGGGTTCGTGGCCCCGGCCGAACCGGGCCGGCGCTGGCTGCTGGGCGTGCCCCGGCAGCAGAGCGCCACCACGTGCACCTGGACGCTCGACGTCTCGACGCAGGCGCTGCCCTGGCTCACGCACCACCGGGTGGCCGGCCGGCCCACGGTGCCCGGCGCGGCGCTCGCCGCGCTCGCCGCGGAGGCGGCGCAGCGGCTGCTGCCGGAGGCCGCGGTCGTGGCGCTCCACGACCTGCGGCTGACCGCCTTCGTGGCCCCCGGCCGGCACCCGCACACGGTGCACGCGCTGCTGGAGGAGCCCGTCGAGGGCGCCGCGGGCGGCCCGCGGGTGCGGGTGCGGGTCAGCAGCGACGTGGTCGACCCGCGCGGCCGGCTGCTGCGAGCCGACCGGCCGCTCTTCGAGTGCGTGGTCGAGCTCGGCGCGTCGACACCCGTCGTCCGGGGCGCCGTCGTGCTCCCGGAGGGCGCGCCCGCCGACGACCCGACGCAGGCCGCCGCCAGCCCGGTGCGGCTGGGCGGGCCGTTCCTCGCCACCCGCGAGACCGCCGTCGGCCCCGGCGGCGCGACGGCGGTGTGGGCACCGCCACCCGGCGAGGCGGTCGCCGGCGCGCCGCTGCCCGTCGTGCTGCTCGACGCGATGATCCGCACCAGGCTGCTCGCGCCGTCCGGTGCGGACGCCGCGGCCGGCGTGCCCGCGGCGATCGAGCGGGTCGACGTGCACGTCAGCGGGGACGACGCGACCGTGGCCGCCCGGCACCCCGGGCCGGTGGTGCTGCGGCACGACCGGCTGACCGGGCTCGACGAGGCCGTGGACGCCGACGGGCACCGGTTGCTGCGGATGCACGGGCTGCGCCTGCACGAGCTGACGGCGGCCGCGTCGGCGGCGAGCGGGTAGGCGCGCGGCTCAGCTGCCCTGGCCGGCGCGTCGGCCGATCTCGTCGAGGACCGGCCCGAAGCCCTCGTACAGGACGGCGCGCTGGGCGAGGTTGGACCGGGCGGCCGCGAGGAAGGACGGCGCGACGAGCACGGCCTGCTGCAGGTGTCGCTCGGCGGCGTCGTCGTCGCCCAGCTGGTGCTCCACCACCGCCAGCTCGGTGCTGGTCTCCCCGGTCGCGTCGTCGAAGCCGAAGCGGCGGCTCCCGGCGAGCGCGGCCACCAGGTGAGTGCGCGCCTGCTCGGGCCGGCCGACGACGCGCAGCAGCGAGCCGAGGCCCCATCGCCCCTCGACCCGCCAGCGCGGTGCCAGGTCCGGTTCGACCCGGTCGAGCAGCGGCAGCATGCGCTCCGCGGCCGCCGCAGCCGCCTCGGTCTCGCCGAGGGCCGTGCTCGCCAGTCCCAGGTGCAGCGTGTAGTCGACCCGGAGCACGTCCGTCGTCTCGGGGTGCTCGATCGCCGCGGTCAGCTCCGCCACCGCCTCGCGGTAGCGGCCGCCCTCGAACAGCGCGCCGCCGATCAGGCCGCGCTCGAGGTACCAGCGGTCGCCGTACCGCAGCCGGGCGGCGTGCCGCAGCAGCTCGACGGCGTCGTCGTGCCGCCGCTCCTGCCGCGCCACCGACGCCAGCAGCGGCAGCACCAGCGACTCGGCCAGCCGGTCGCCGTGACGCCGGGCCGACTGCTCGGCCAGCAGCAGGCTCTGCTCCCAGGCCCGGGCGACCGACGGCTGGTAGAGGTGGCGGCGCAGCGCGGCCGGCAGCGCGTGGGCCGCCGGGTGGTCGAGGTCCGCCGCGAGCGCCACCAGCCGCTGCAGCAGGTCGTCGTGCTCGTCGAGCCACCGCGCCGCGCCCGTGGCGTCGGCGACCGCTGCCGTGCTCGGCCCCGCCTCGGCGTCGGGCGCTCGCATGCTCGGGTAGATGAGGTGGACCGTGTCGGCCGCGACGGCCACGTAGAGGTCGAGCACCCGGCAGAGCGCGGCCCGCCGGTCGGCGTCCGGCAGGTCGACCGCGAGCTCGGCCGCGTGCAGGTGCACCAGGTCGTGCACGGGTGCCGCGAGGTGGTGGCTGGCCAGCTCGTCCAGCACGTCGGCGGCCCGGTCCTGCCCGACGTCGAGGGCTGCGGCCACCACCTGGGCCGTGGCGCAGTCGACCGGCAGCAGCCCGAGCAGGCGGTGGGCCCGCCCGGCGTCCGCGCCCAGGGCGCGCACCGACCAGCCCAGCACCGCGCGGACGTCGACGAGCGGGTCGTCGGGGATCGCCAGGTGAGCCAGCCGGGTGCGCTCGTCACGCAGCTGGCGGACCACCTCGCTCAGGGACGGCCGGTGCGGGGCGAGCACCTGTGCGGCGGCGATGCGCAGGGCCAGCGGCCACCCGCCGCACAGCTCCACCAGCTGCGCCGCCGCCTCCCCGTCCGCGGCCACCGCGCCCTCGGCACCGTCGTCCCGGTCGAGCACCCGACGCAGCAGCTCGAGCCCCTCGCCCTCCTCGAAGGGCTCCAGCACGAGCTCGCGGGCGCCGTCGAGCGCGACCAGACCGCTCAGCACCCGTCGGGTCGTGACGAGCGTCGCGCTGCCGGGCGACGCCGGGCGCAGGGCCCGCACCGAGTCGGCGTCCGGCACGTCGTCGAGCACGATCAGCACGCGCCGCTCGGCCAGCAGCGAGCGCAGCAGCGCGGACCGGTCGTCGACGCCGGAGGGCTGCTCGTCGGCCGGCACGCCGAGGCTGCTGAGCAGCCCGGGGACCACGTCGCCGGCCGTGCGGGTGCGTGCGCTGTGGTCGAAGGCGCGGAAGGCGACGCGCAGCTGGCCGTCGGGGAAGCGCTCGGCGAGCCGGTGGCCGGCCCGCACGGCGAGCGCGCTCTTGCCGAGCCCGCCGGACCCGCGGACCACCACGAGCGCCCCCTGCTGCCCCGACGCCTCGCCGAGCCGCGCCTCGATCTGCCGCAGCTCCTCGGCGCGTCCGACGAACACCTCCGACGCCGGGGGCAGCTGGCGCGGCACGACGGACGGCGTCGCCGGCGCGACCGGTCCGGCGCCGGCGGCCACCAGCCGGGTCGCCAGCCGGCGCAGCCCCGGTCCGAGGTCGATCCCCAGGTCGTCGCGCAGGGCGGTCCGGATGCGCTGCAGCTCGGCGAGCGCCTGGCTGCGCCGTCCGGCCGAGGCCAGCGCGGTCACCAGCAGCTCGCCGGCCCGCTCCTGCAGCGGGTCGGCGTGCACGACGTCCTGCACGGCGGCCGCGGCGTCCTCGGGCCGCTGCAGGGCGAGCAGCAGACCGGCCAGCTGCTCCGACAGCGACACCCGCAGCGCGTGCAGCCCGGTGCGCTGCAGGTCGGCGCCCGGGCCCGGCACGGTGAGCAGCGCCTCGGCCCGCCAGGCGCCGAGCGCTGCGGCGAGCACCTCGGCCGCCCGCTCGGGCTCGCCGGTCGACACCAGGCGCGACGCCTCCTGCCCGGCGTCGCGCGCCGCGACGACGTCGCTGCCGGGTCCGTCCACCTGCAGCACGTACCCACCGGTCGACGTGCGGACGATCGCGTCGGCGCCGAGCAGGCGCCGCAGCCCCCAGACGTAGGTGCTCAGCGACGCCTCGGGCCGCGCGGGCGGCTGCTCGCCCCACACGGCGTCGACCAGCTGCGCCGACGACCAGACCCGCCCCGGCTCGCCCGCCAGGCAGGCGAGCACCGCCTGCTGCAGCGGCGGGCCGGCCGGCACGCTCCGCCCGTCGACCCCGACCACCTCGACCGCACCGAGCAGCCGCACCCGCACGGGTGGCTCACCCGGCGGGCTGGGCTGCGTGGCCCTCATGTGGACCTCCGGACGGTTCGAACGGCGACGACGGTGCGGTGACAGTCAACCGCATGCGACGGTTGCGTGCCGAACCCTTCGCCGACGACGCTCAGCGGCCGCGCACGTCGCGCAGCCAGGCGGCGGCGTCGGCGTAGGCGGCGTCGCTCGTGCTCGCCGGCACCTCGCCCGCGGCCGCGTCGGCGCGGGGGTACGAGCCGAGGAACCGCACCTCGGTGCACGTGCGGTGGAGCCCGGTGAGCGCCTCGCCCATGCGGGCGTCGTCGACGTGGCCGTCGGCGTCGATCGAGAAGCAGTAGCGGCCGAGCGCGTCGCCGGTGGGCCGCGACTCGATGCGGGTCAGGTTGATGCCGCGGGTGGCGAACTGCTCCAGCAGCTCGAGCAGCCCGCCGGGGTGGTCGTCGGCCTGGAACACCACGACGCTCGTGCGGTCGGCGCCGGTGCGGGCCGGCGGGGGACCGGGCCGGGTGACCAGCAGGAACCGGGTGACCGCGCCGGCGGTGTCGCCGACGTCGCGGGCGAGCACGTCGAGCCCGAACGTCTCCGCGGCGATCGGCGCGCACAGCGCGGCGTCGTGCGGCGGCTCGCCCGGCAGGCTCAGCGCCTCGGCGGCCGCCGCCGTCGACACCGCGGGCACGTACGCCGCGCCGGGCAGGTGCGCGGCGACCCAGCCGCGGCACTGCGCCCAGCCGTGCGGGTGCGACCCGACGCGGCGGACGTCGGCGAGCGCCGTGCCGGGGCGGGCGGCCAGCACGAACGTCACCGGCAGCAGCGCCTCGGCGACCACCTGCAGCGGCGACCCGCTGCCCAGCGCGTCCATCGTGGCCGGCACGCCGCCCTCGACGGAGTTCTCGATCGGCACCATCGCGGCGTCGAGCTCGCCGGAGCGCACGGCGCTCAGCGCGGCGTCGACGCTCGGCATCGGCCGGACGTCGGCGGCCGGGTCGTCGAGGGTGCGCAGCAGCGCGGCCTGGCAGAACGTGCCGCGCGGGCCGAGGTACCCGGTGGTCACCGGCGTCCCCCCCGGGCCGTGGGCAGCGCGGCGTCGACCGCCCGCTGCTCCTCGGGCGACAGCGCCTGCTCGCTCGACCCCTTCAGCACGCCCTTGGCGTAGGTGCGCGCCTCGCCGCGGCCGTGGATCGCGGTGAGCACCAGCCCGTCGCCCGCGTCGTCGAGCAGCGCCGCGGAGAACGACATCCGGCCGCCCATGTCGCCGAACGCGTCGTACCGGACGACGGACACGTGCCGCAGGCTCGCCGCCAGGTCGCCGCGCGCCCGCTCGAGCTCGCCGCGCAGCTGCTCGACCTGCTCGCGCAGCAGCACCGACTCGGCGGTCTGCCGGGTGGTGACCTCGAGCACGTCGCCCTCCCCGGCGTGCCCGCGCAGCACCCGCAGGGCCCGCCGCGCGCGGGTCAGCCGCAGCTGGGCGCCCACCGCCACGAGCAGCGCCACGAGGGCGAGCGCCGCGCCGCCGACCGCGACGAGCGCGACGACATCCGGCTCGATCGTGGGCACGGCGCGAGCCTATTGCAGCGTCGCCGTCGGTCCCGGCGCCCCCGTGCGCGCGCCACGTGAAGTCGGCTGCGGCACCGTCCCCTGGGCGTGCACACCCCTGGGACGGCGCCGCAGCCACGTGGACCTCCGCCGGCACACCGGACGTCGTCCGGCTCGGGTAGACTCGTCCGCGTTCGGAGGGGAGTAGCCCCCAACACGTCGATCGACATGCTGGCCTCGCGGCCCGGTCGGCGGGGCCCGGTCACGACCGGGTGGGCGAGACCTTCGGCACTGCCGCTGACCAACGGTCTTCGTGACCGCTGACCACGGCGCGTGCCGGGGTCGCCTCACGACCCGAGGTCGTGCCGAGAACCGGAACCACCGTGAACCTGGCCGTCGCGCTCACCGCGCTCGTGCTCATCGTGCCCGTCGAGCTGCCGGACAAGACCTTCGTCGCGACGCTCGTGCTGGCGACCCGCTACCGCCCGGCGCTGGTGTGGGTGGGCACCGGGCTGGCGTTCCTCGTGCAGACCGTCGTGGCGGTCACGGCGGGCGGCCTGCTCGCCCGGCTGCCGCACCGGCCGGTGACGCTGGTCGCCGCGCTGCTGTTCGTCGTCGGCGGGGTGCTGCTGCTGCGCAGCGCCGGGCAGGCCGAGGAGCACGAGCGCGAGTCCGAGGCGACGTTCACCGCGAAGCTGCGCGAGGGGCAGACCGGCTGGCACGCGGTCGGCGCGAGCTTCGTGGTGCTGTTCCTCGCCGAGTGGGGCGACCTGTCGCAGCTGCTGACGGCGGGGCTCGTCGTCCGCACCAAGGACCCGGTGTCGGTGTTCGTCGGCGCGATCGTGGGGCTGCTGCTGGTGTCGGCGCTCGGCTGTGCGCTCGGCCGGGCGCTGATGAAGAAGGTGCGGCTGTCGACCGTGCAGCGGGTGGGCGGCGGGATCTGCCTGCTGCTGGCCGTGCTCACCGGGTTGCAGGCCGCGGGGCTCGACCTTCCCGTGTGACCTGCCAGAGCAGTCCGAGGGCCACCAGCGCCCCGAGCAGGTAGGCGTTCTGCAGCAGCCGGCCGACCCACACCGGGCCGAGCCGGTCCTGGATCCACGTCACGCCCCACCAGGGGAAGCGGCACAGGAACCAGGCGAGCACGACGCCGGCCATCGCCGTCCGCCGCCGCGAGCGCCCGTCGGCGACCAGCGCGGCGACCACGACCGTCATCCAGGCGTAGTGGTGGATCCACGCGACGGGCGACAGCAGCACGGCCATCAGCCCCATCGCCGCGACCTCGCCCATCCGCTCGCCGCGGTCGGCGAACCGGCGGGCGACCGTGAACCCCAGCGCGCCGACCAGCAGCACGCAGACCAGCCACAGCGCGGTGCCGGCCGTGCCGTCGGGCCCGAGGCGCAGCAGCACGCCGCGGATCGACTGGTTCGAGGTGCCGGCGTTCGGGCCGAGCCGGGTGGGGTCGGTGAGCGCGCCTCCCCAGAACGCCAGCGAGTCCTGCGGCAGCAGCACGAACGTGCCGGCCGTCGCCGCGACCGCCGCGACCGCGACCGCTCGCAGCTCGCGCCAGCGCCGCGACCAGGCCAGGTGCAGCAGGAACACCCCGGGCGTCAGCTTGATCGCCGTCGCCAGGCCGATCAGCGTGCCGCGCGCCCAGCGCGCACGGCGCACCCCGAGGTCGGCGACGCAGAGCAGCACCACGAACGCGTTCACCTGCCCGAACCGGACGCCGTCGGCCACCGGCAGCATCCAGAGCACCGGCGCGCTCAGCAGCGCCGCGGCCACCCAGCGCCAGGCCCCGGCTCGCTCGAGCAGCGGCCGGAACGCGACCACCACGGTGAGGTACGTCGCCGCCACCTGCAGCGCCGTCCACAGCCAGCCGACGACGCCGAACGGGATCGCCGCGAGCGGCAGCGCGACCACCGCGGCGAACGGCGGGTAGGTGAACGGCAGCAGCTGCGGCGGCTCGGTCATCTGCTCGTAGACCGGCCGGCCCCACACGATCGAGCGGGCCGCCTCGCGGTAGACCTCGACGTCGACCTGCCACTGGTCCTGCGGCCAGGTGATCAGGTAGTGCCAGGCCACCGGCAGCTCGGCGAGCGCCAGCACGGCCACCACGAGCAGCACCTGCACGGCCGGGTGCGGCGCGCGCGGCAGCACCCTGGCCACCGGCCGGGTCTGCACCGCGCGCACGCTCGTCACGCCCGTAGTCTCCACGACCCCGCCAATAGGCTGTGCGGGTGCCGCACCGAGCCCACCTGCCCGAGTCGGCACCGCCGTCCCACCGCGCGGGCAGAACCCCTGCCGCGACCGCTCGCCCGGCCCCGGGCCACGGCTTCGGCCCGCGCCGCGGGACAGCCGTCCGCGTCGCGCTGGGCGCGCTGGTCGCCGGGCTGCTCGCGCTGCTGGTCGCTCCCCCGGCGTCCGCCGCGAGCCCGCAGCCCGTCGTGGTCGTCGGGGTGACCGGCGTCCGCTGGTCGGACGTCGGGCCGTCGACGCCCACCCTGCAGCGGCTCGCGCAGACCGGTGCGCTGGCCGACGTCGCCGTCCGCAGCGTGCGCACCGCGACCTGCCCGGTGGAGGGGTGGCTGGCGCTGTCGGCCGGACGCCGGGCCGGTGACGCGAAGGACCCGCGCGCCGTCGTCGCCGGCAACCAGGTGTGCCGGGCGCTGCCCGCGGTGTCGGGCGAGTCGGGCGAGTCGGGCGGCGGCGCCGGCGTCGTGCAGGACTGGAACCGGTACGTGGCGGCGGCGACGGCGGAGAAGTTCTCGGCGCAGCCCGGCCTGCTCGGCGACACCCTGGCCGCCGCGGGCACGTGCGGCACCGCGGTCGGGCCCGGCGCCGCCGTCGCGCTCGCCCGCTCGGACGGCACGGTGGGGTCGTACCTGCCCGCCGACGCCGTCGCGCAGGTGCCGGCGACGCTCGGCAGCTGCCCCCTGACCGTGGTCGACGTCGGCTCGGTGCGCGACCCGGCCGACGCACCGCGCGGCGACGCCGAGCAGGGCGTGGCCACGGTGCCCGGCGACCGGGCCGCGCTGGTCGCGGCGGCCGACGCGGCGCACGACGCGGCGGTCGCCGGGCTGCCTGCGGACGCCCGCGTGCTCGTCGTGTCGCTCGCCGACAGCGGTCGGACGCCGCACCTGCAGCTGCTCGCAGCCACCGGCCCGGGCTTCCCGGCAGGGTGGGTGCGCACCGGCTCGACCCGGCAGACCGCGCTGGTGCAGGCCACCGACCTGACGCCGACGGTGCTCGACCTGCTCGGCGTGCCAGGCCCCTCGGCGCTCGTCGGCTCGGGGCTGCGGCCGCTGAGCTCGGCGTCCGGGGCCGCACCCTCCACGGTCGACGACCGGCTGCGCAAGGTGCTCGACCTCGACCTCGCCGCCCAGCGCGTGCAGCCGCTCGTCGGGCCGTTCTTCACCGGCATCGTCGCCGCGCAGCTGCTGCTGTACGGCGTCGCCGCGGTGGTGCTGCGGCGCCGCTGGGCGGAGGGGTCGGCGCGCTCGCGGGTGCTGCGCTGGGTGGGGCGGTTGGCCGTGGTGTTCGCCAGCGTGCCGGTCGCGACGTACCTCGCGAACACCTGGCCGTGGTGGCGCTCGGCGCACCCGCTGGCCGAGGTGGTCGCGGCCGTGGCGGCGTACGTCGTGGTGATCGTGGCCGTGGTGACCCTCGGGCCGTGGCGCCGGCTGCCGCTCGGGCCGCTCGGGGCGGTGTCGGCCGTGACCGCCGTGGTGCTGGCCGCCGACATCGTGACCGGCTCGCGGCTGCAGACCGCCAGCCTGATGGGCCTGCAGCCCGTGGTGGCCGGCCGGTTCTACGGCTTCTCGAACGTCGCCTTCGCCCTCTTCGCGACGGCCGTGCTGCTCGTCGCCGTCGTGGTGGCCGACGCGCTGGTGCGCCGCGGACGCCGGGTCGCGGCCGCCGCAGCGGTGGCCGGGATCGGCGTGGTGGGCACCGCGCTCGACGTCGCACCGCGTTGGGGCAGCGACTTCGGCGGCCCGCTGGCGATGCTGCCCGCGTTCGCCGTGCTGACGCTGCTCGTGCTCGGGCTGCGGCTGTCGTGGCGGCGGCTGCTGCTGATCGGCGTCGGCACCGTCGTCGTGCTGGCCGCCGTGTCGGTCGCCGACTGGCTGCGCCCGGCCGAGGATCGCACGCACCTCGGGCGGTTCGTGCAGACCGTCGCCGACGGCGGTGCGCTGCAGGTGATCGGGCGCAAGGCCGGGCAGAACCTGTCGATCCTGGTGAGCAGCCCGCTCTCGCTGCTCATCCCGTTCGCCGCGGTGTTCGTCGCGCTGGTGCTGATGCGGCCGTCGAGCTGGGGCGCGCGGGCGCTGCAGCGCGCCTACGACGACAGCCCGACGCTGCGGCACGGCACGACCTGCCTGCTGCTGCTGCTCGCGATCGGGTTCGCCGTGAACGACTCCGGCACGGTCATCCCGGCGATCGGCGCCACCCTCGCCGGGCCGCTGCTCATCGCGACGTCGATGCGCGCCCTCGACGAGCGTCAGCCCCCGGCGGTGTCCGCCGAGCGCGACAGGCGCACGTGGGCGGCCCGCGCCGACGACTCGAGCTCGGTGCAGGAGTAGCCCGGCAGCCCGTCCGCGAAGTCGAGCAACCGCTCACCGCGGCCCAGCAGCACCGGGGCGATCGCGAGGTGCGCGTCGTCGACCAGCCCGGCCCGCAGGTACTGCCGGATCGCCGACGCGCCGCCGCCCAGCCGCACGTCGAGCCCGCCGGCGGCGTCCATCGCCTGGGCCAGCGCCGACTCGATGCCGTCGGTGACGAAGTGGAACGTGGTGCCGCCCTGCATCTCGATCGGGTCGTGCGCGTGGTGGGTCAGCACGAACACCGGGTGGTGGTACGGCGGCTCGTCACCCCACCAGCCGCGCCAGTCGGAGTCGCCCCACGGCCCGCGCACCGGCCCGAACATGTTGCGGCCCATGATCGTCGCGCCGAACCCCTGCCACCCCTGCGCGGCCCAGCGCTCGTCGACCGGGTCGCCCGGCTGCTCGGCCCCGAACCAGGTGGTGCCGAACGCCCAGCCGAAGGTGCTGTGGCCATTCACCCCCATCGGGTGCTCGAGGCTCTGGTCGGGCCCGGCCATGAACCCGTCGAGCGAGACGGTCACGGACATCACACGCAGTCGTGGCATGCCGGCTACGACCTGCCCGACGTCGCGGACTCATCGGTGCCGGCACGCCGACGTCCGAGCACCACGAGCCCCAGCAGCACGGCCAGTCCGATCCACGGCGTCACGCCGCGACGGTAGCCGAGCGTCACGTCGGTGACCCCCTGGCTCACCCCCTCGACCCGACCGGGCACGTAGGCGACGGCGTACGCGACCAGCCGCACCAGCAGCAGCAGGTCGAGCGGCGTGGCGGCCACCAGCAGCAGCGGCGCCCAGGCCAGCGCGTCGTACCAGGGCAGCGAGTACGGCGCGGCCAGCACGTAGGCCGCACCCAGCACCACCGCCGCCAGCGCCGCGTCCCCCACCACTGCGCCACCCCTTTCCGCATCCCAGCCCGGTTTCCGCGGCTCAGACCGCTTCTCCGCCGCCGGAAGCGGTCTGAGGTGAGCAAACCGGGTTGGGGCGCGGAAAGGGGTGAGCACGCGGGCGACGAGCCAGGCGCAGAGCAGGACGGCGAGCGGCGTCGCGACCACGACGGCGGTGCGCACGGTGGCGTTCGGCAGGGGGCCGGTGAGCGCGTCGACGAGGGGGCGCCAGGGGGTGGCGAGCGACACGAAGCGGCGGGCCCGCGAGAGCTGGTCGAGCACGTGCGGCCCGGCCCACAGGTGGGCGGGCACGAGCACCAGCGCGGCGCCGAGCACCCCGAGCCCCGCCGCGCGCCAGCGTCCAGAACCGCTGCGCCACAACGCGTACAGCACCGCGGGACCGAGCAGCGCGGCGGTGAGCTTGACCCCGACGGCGGCGCCGAGCAGCACCCCCGCGACCAGCGGACGACGAGCGCACAGCACCACCGCGCCGAGGCCGAGCGCCGCGGCGAGCAGGTCGACGTGCGCACCCACGACGAGCAGCCCGAGCAGCACGGGGTTCAGCGGCCACAGCCAGGCCGCCCGCTCGCGCGCCGGGCCGCTCAGCACCGAGGTCGCCAGCCGGCAGACCGCCACCCACGACGCGAGGCACACCAGCTGCCACACCCACACGGTGAGCCGCAGCGAGTCGCCGCCGACCAGGCTGCACACCAGCTGCACGAGCGTGGCGACCGGCCCGTAGATGCTCGGGGTCGTCGTCCAGGGCGCCTCGACGGCGCTGGTGACGGGGTCGTGGCCACCGGCCCACCCGATCGGCGCGACGACGTACGGGTCGCCGCCGCCGGCCGCGATCCGCCCGTACGCCGCGTAGTTCACGTGGTCGGCCGACCCCAGCGGCGGCACGAGCACCGCGAGCGCCGCCACCGCGAGGCCGGCGGGCACCGCCCAGCGAGGCAGCACCTCGCCGCGGCGGGCGGCCAGCCAGCCGAGCAGCACCCCGATCGCTCCGACCAGGTATCCGACGTCGAGCAGCACCGTCACCAGCGCGGACGACGGGTGCAGGCCGAGCGTCCAGGGCGGCGTGGGGCCGACGGATCCGGCGGCGAGCGAGGGCTCGGCGGCGGAGGGTCCGAGCGCGGCGGTGCCCACGAGCAGCAGCGCGCCGAGCGCCAGGAGCAGCAGCGCCGTCGGCGCGAGGCGCCTCATCCGCGCCGGGTGAGCGCCCGCAGCCGCCGCGCGAGCAGGGCCCGGCGCACGTCGCGGTACTGGGCGCCGCGGTGCAGCTGGGAGCGCAGGTCGCCGCCGCTCACCCGGTGCTGCAGCGCGCACGGCACCTCGGCGACCCGCAGGCCGGCACGCAGCACGTCGATGGTGAGCCCCACCTCGACGCCCCACCCGTGGGCGAGCGGCTGGGCGGCGTCGAACGCCTCGCGGGTCAGGCAGCGCATGCCCGACAACGGCTGGGTGGCGACGAACCCGGTGGCCCGCTCGATGCCACCGCGCGCCAGGTTCACCACCAGCCCGCGGCCGCCGCCCTTGGTCACCTGCTCGGGCAGCACCGCGACCGTCATGTCGGCCGAGCCGGCGAGCACCGGCGTGGTGAGCACCGCGGTCTCGACGGCCGTCTCCTGCAGGTCGGCGTCGACGAACAGCAGCGGTGCCGTCGAACCGTGCCGGGCGACGTACGCGGCCCCGGTCGTCATGGCCGCACCCTTGCCCCGGTTGCGCTCGTGCCGGACGACGTCGGCACCGGCCGCGCGGGCGACCCGCGCGGTGTCGTCGGAGCTGCCGTCGTCGACCACGACCACCAGGTCGACCACCGCCAGCGAGCGCACCGCCTCGACGGTGGCGGCCACGCGGTCGGCCTCGTCCTTCGCCGGCACCACCACGGCCACGAGCTCGCTCACGGGCCCGAGCCTAGGGCGTGCCCGGCGCCGGCCGTGCCGTCAGCGGCGCTCGCAGGCGATGCCGTCGTGGTCGCGGTCGCGGCCGGTGTTCAGCCGGTACGCCGCGCTGTCGCGGGTGAACGAGGTGACCGGCGTCCCGCTGGTGTGGTCGCGGGCGCCGGAACGACCGACGCCGTGCGGGTAGACCCGGTTGAGCGCGGCGCAGTTCGCGTACCGCTTCGGCGTCGGCTTCGCCTTCGTCGCGACCCTGCCGGTGGCGGTGACGAGGACGGACGGGCTGGTGGCCGCGCGGGTCGCCTCGGTGGCACCGATGCGGGCCCGCCAGCGGCCGGACGCCGTCACCTTCACGGCCTTGGTGAACCGGCCCTTCGCGTCGGCGCGGACCGTGGCGACCGTCTTGTACGTCGTGGTGCCGCTGCGCCGGAACTGCACCTGCACGGTGCGGTCGGGCGCGGCGGCGAAGTGCGTCGCGCGGTACGCCTTGCGCGACACCACGCCGGAGACGGAGACCGAGCCGCCGGCCTTCACCCGGTGCTTCGACACCTTCGCCTGCACCCGTCCGGTCGCCTGCACGAGCCGCAGCGACGCCGAGACGCCGTCGGAGTGCTCGGTGCCGTCGGGGTCGGTGCTGTCGAGCTCGGCGGTGTACTCGTAGGTGCCGGCCAGCGGGTGGTCGTCCGGGCAGACGAACAGCATGGCGTCGAAGTGCTTCGTCCCCGTGCCGACCTCCGCACCGAACGCCTCGTCGCCGCCGTCCAGCACGAGCAGCCACTCGACGCCCGGCGCGACGTCGACGTGCACCGGCACCGGGTAGTCGCGGCAGGCCGAGCCGGCGGCGCTGCTGCGGTCGCCCACGGTGAGGGCCCCGCTGGTGCCGTCGGCCTGCGCCGGGGCGGCGACCCCGAGCGCGGCGGCGAGGGCGACGACCAGGCCGAGGACGGCTCGGACGGGGCGGGGGGTGCGGTGCGTCACGGGCGAAGGGTGGCACCTGCGACGTCCGGTTGTCCGGCGTTCGACCGATTCGGGGCGCCGCGGGCACACCGACCGGTCGGTCCGGGCACGGTCGCGCGAGGCGTTAGGGTCGCCCGCATGGCCCTGGGGACGGACAGCGAGGTCGGTCGGCTGCGCACGGTGGTGCTGCACCGGCCCGGCAACGAGCTGCGACGACTGACGCCGCGCAACAACGACCGGCTGCTCTTCGACGGCATCCCCTGGGTCGACCGCGCGCAGGACGAGCACGACGCGTTCGCCGCCGCGCTCACCGACCGCGGTGTCGAGGTGCTCTACCTGGGCCAGCTGCTGCGCGAGGTGCTGGAGGTGCCCGAGGCCCGCGCCGAGGCGATCGACGCGGCGCTGGCCCGGCCGCACCTGGGTGACCGGCTGGCCGCCCGCACCCGCTCGCTGCTCGACGACCTCGCGGCCGGCGACCTGGCCGAGGTGCTGATGGCGGGGCTGCGGCACGACGAGCTGCACGGCCAGCGGCCGGTGCCGCACGAGGGCGTGGTCGCGGCGCTGTCGGCACCCGAGGACTTCGTGATCGACCCGCTGCCCAACCTGCTCTTCACCCGCGACTCGGCGGCGTGGATCGGCGACCAGGTGGCGGTCGCCAGCCTCACCATGCCGGCCCGGCACCGCGAGACCTCGCTGACCCGGGCGATCTACCGGCACCACCCGCGCTTCGCCGGCACCGAGCTGGCGTACGAGCCGGGCCTCGAGCACATCGAGGGCGGCGACTGCCTGCTGCTCGCCCCCGGCGTGGTGGCCGTCGGCACCGGCGAGCGGACGACGCCGGCCGGGGTCGAGCGGCTCTCGCGCCGGCTGCTGGAGCGGGGCCTGGCGCACACCGTGCTCGCCGTCCCGATCGCCCAGGAGCGGGCGACCATGCACCTCGACACCGTCTGCACGATGGTCGACGCCGACGCCGTGGTCATGTACCCGAACATCGCGCACACCCTGCAGGCCCTCGCGATCACCGACGGCGGCGACGGCGAGCTCGACGTCGCGCCCGCCCGCCCGTTCCTCGCCGCGGCCGCCGACGCCATGGGCATCGCCGAGCTGCGCGTCATCGACACCGGCCTCGACCCGGTGACCGCCGAGCGCGAGCAGTGGGACGACGGCAACAACACCCTTGCCCTCGCCCCCCGCGTGGCCGTCGCCTACGAGCGCAACACCGAGACGAACGAGCGCCTCGAGGCGGCCGGCATCGAGGTCGTCGCCATCGCCGGCAGCGAGCTCGGCAGCGGTCGCGGCGGCCCCCGCTGCATGAGCTGCCCCGTCGACCGCGACCCCCTCACCGCCTGACCCGCCGTCCGGGCGCCCCGACGTGCGGCCCACCCGCGCCGTCCGGCCCACCCGCGGCGTGCGGCCCGATGTCGCCAGGCCCCTCCGCGCCGCGGCGTCCCACCGCGAGGCTGCCTGCGGCTGCGGCACCGTCCGAGGGGCGTGCACACCCGTGGGACGGTGCGCGAGCCCACTTCACGTGGCGCGCTCACCTGCGAGCCGGGCCCCACGAGGGGCGCCGGGGGTCAGGCGAGGGCGGTGACGAGGTGGTGGCTGCCGTCGGGGAGCGGGGCCTCGGCGTACCAGCGCACACGACCGTCGGGCAGCGGCAGCACGTCGAGGTAGCGGACGTCGGCGAGCGGGGTGTCGCCGTCGGCCGTCGCGCCGCCGGGGCCGAGCCGGGCGAGGCCGGTGCGCTCGGCGAAGTTCTCGGCCGCGGTGGCCCGGCCGTCGTAGCGCAGGGTGCCGTCGGGCAGGACGGCGGTGACCCGGGCGCCGCGGGCGTCCCAGCGGCCGGGCCGGCCGCGCAGCTCGGTGCCGGTGGCGGTCCAGGTGAGGCCGTCGGGAGAGGTGTGCAGCTCGCTGTGCATGCGGTCCTCGTGCCCCGGCTCGTCGAGCGGGTGGCAGCAGACCCACGCCGTCCAGCGGTCGCCGTCGCGGGTGACGACAGGGTCCTTCACCGCCGTCCGGTCGTCGCCGGCCCAGACCGTGACGGCCTCGGCGCCCGGGAGCGCCTCGACGGTCGGGGCGTCGAGCGCGTCGACCCACCAGTGCCGGCTGCCCGGCGTGGCGCACGAGACGTAGAGCCGCCAGCCGTCGTCGAGCCGCACCAGGGCGGGGCGCTCGAGCGACGCGGCGCCGAAGCGCTCGCGGCCGAGCCGGCCGACGGTCTCGAACACCTCGCCGTCGGTGCTGCGGCCGAGCACCACGCCGTCGCCGCGGGTGGCCGGCGTGCGGGTGCGGTGGGCGAGCCAGACGGTGCCGTCGAGGTCGGCCGCGCTGCTGGGGGCACCGCTCCACGACCCGGGGCCGGGGCCCGGCGCCGGCACGACGACGCGGGCGCCCTCGGCGTCGGGCAGGAGCACGTCAGCGCAGGGTGAGCTGGCGACTGACGACCCCGGCCCGCGCCCGGCGCTCGTCGTGGGTGAGCGGGTCGGTGACGGCCATCGCCTGCTCGAGCCGCTTCGCGAAGTCGGCGGCGGGCGCCTCGACGTCGGCGGCGGTCGAGTCGGGCGGCAGGTCCCACACCGGCACGAGCAGGCCGTGCGCGCGGAAGGCCCCGATGTAGCGCGTGTCGTCGCCGAGGCCGCTCTCGCCCGCGGCGTGCAGCCGGGCGACGGCGTCGAGCAGCGCGTCCTCGGGGTGCGGCAGCGCCCAGCGCAGGTGCGCGCGGTCGCCGATGACGCACCAGTACGCGGCCTCGACCGACGTCAGCCGCACGGTGGGGATCACCGCGGCGTTGGCGCTCTCCAGCGACTCGCGGGTCGAGTCGTCGAGCTCGTCGGTGCCCTCGACCCAGAAGTCGAAGCCGTCGTGCACCTCTACCTGCAGCGGCTCGGGCTCGAGCACGTCCTGCAGCCGCGGGCCGTCGGTCGGCAGCTCGGCGAGCGTGACCGGGGTGCCCGGCTCGGCCTGCACCGCGGCGAGCAGGGCCGCGGCGACGTCGCGCGCGGCGTCACCCGACCCGCCACCGGTCTGCAGGCCGACCAGCACCTCGCCGTCCGCGCGGCGCAGGGCGGGCCAGGCCAGCGGCAGCACCGTCGCGACGGTCACCTGCTCGATCGCCGGCAGGTCGCCCTCGGCGGCCCGCCGGTGCTCGGGCCGCAGCCGCACGGTCGCGGTGGCGGCCGGCACCACCTCGCGCAGCGCCACCCAGTCGGCCTCGCCGGGCAGCCCCTCGAAGGGACGTGCGACGAACGCGGGTGCGACGGTGGCCGGGCGCGGGCGCCCGGTGCGGCGCTGCTCCTGCTTGCGACGTGAGGACTTGCCCATGGCCGCAGACCCTATTGCCTGCGTCCGACAGCGCCGACGGCGCTACGGACGGCGGCGGCGCGATGGCCCGCCGAGGCAGACCCACACGGTGCGGCCGTGCTCCTCGTCCTGCACGCCCCACTCGTGGGCGAGCGAGCGCACGATGCGCAGGCCGCGGCCGGACGACGCGAGCAGCGACTGGTGCACCGGCTTGGGCTGCGAGCCGCCACCGCCGTCGGTGACGTCGAGCTCGACGACCGGGCCCTTGACCTGCCAGTGCACGCGCACGGTGCCGTCGGGCAGCGCGCGCGCGTGCAGCACCGAGTTGGTGAGCAGCTCGGCGACCGCGATCTCGGCCTCCTCGATCACGTCCCGCGGCACCTTGCGGGCCCGCAGGTCGTCCACGAGCGCCCACCTGGCGCGCGGCACGGAGGCCGTCACGTGCGCGACGCGCAGCGTCCTGGTCCTGGTGGGGATCCGCACCGCGGTGCGGCCCGTCGTCTCGGCGGTCACGTCCGAACACCTCCCGTGCACAGATCACGGGAGCGGCCCCCGGCGCCGTGTCCCTGCGTCACGAGTAGTGACCCTGTGCGATGCCAGCACAGTAACCCCGCCGACTCGACCTGCGCATCCCCTATCGGGGTACCGGGGGTAAAGATTGCGTCTCGCGGACACCGGGGCGGCCCAGCAGGCCGGCGACGTGGCCCGGCCGGTTCGAGATGATCGCGTCGACTCCCGCCGCCACGCACTCCGCCACCCGGCCCGCGTCGTCCACCGTCCAGCAGTGCAGCCGGTGGCCGTGCTCGTGCAGCCGGTCGGCCAGGCCGGGGTACCGGTGCAGCAACCGGACGTCGAGCCCGAGGGTCCCCACGCCGCGCGGCAGCGAGCCGTCGCGGAACCGGGTCGGCAGCCGCCGCTCCACCAGCCAGACCAGCGGCAGCCTCGGCGCGAGCAGCCGCGTGCGCTGCAGCGCCAGCGCGCTGAAGGACATCACCCGCACCGGCGAGGCCGCCGACGGCGACGGGTTCGCCCACCCGTAGTCGTCGAGCACCCGGCACAGCGCGCGCTCGACCAGCCCGGCGTACCGGGTGGGGTGCTTGGTCTCGATCGCCACCTGCACCGGCCGGCCGCAGTCGCGCACGGCGTCGAGCAGCCGGCGCAGGGTGAGCAGCCGCCCGGCGTCGCGGTCGGGCACCTCGCGCTGGCCGGCGCCGCCACCGGCCTTCCACGACGCCCAGTCGAGACCCTCGAGGGTGGCCAGCTCGAGCGCCGACACCACGCCGCGACCGTCGGAGGTGCGGTTGACCCGCCGGTCGTGCACGCAGACCAGGTGCCCGTCGGCGGTCAGCCGGACGTCGCACTCGACCGCGTCGGCGCCGTCGGCGATCGCGCGCAGGTAGGCGCCCAGGGTGTGCTCGGCCACGTCGTGGCTCGAACCGCGGTGGGCGACCACCTCCGGGAGCGGCACGACGACGAGGCTGCCACGCATCGGGCAGGATCGCCGGACGACACCCTCACACCACCGAGGTCCGCCGCGTTCCATGACCGTGCACCTGCCACCGTTCCAGCAGCTCGTCGACGCCCACTGGCGCGACGTCGCCCGGCTCGCGCACGCCCTGGCCGGCCCGGACGACGGCGACGACGTCGCCCAGCAGGCCTGGACGCAGGCGCTCGCCGCCTACCCCGGGCTGCGCGACGCCCGCAACCTGCGCTCGTGGCTGCTGACGGTGACCGCCCGCTGCGCCACCGACGTCCACCGCGCCCGAGCCCGCCGGGCCGACCCGGTGGCCGAGCTGCCGGACCGTCCGGCACCCGACCGCCGGCCCGCGGACGACGACGGGCTGTGGCAGCAGGTGCGGGCGCTGCCCGACCGCCAGCGCACGGCGGTGGTGCTGCGCTACGTCGGCGACCTCGACCACGCCGGCGTCGCCGCCGCGCTCGGCACCACGCCCGCGGCCACCCGGCGCCTGGTCAGCGACGCGCTCGCCACGCTGCGCGCCGCCCGGGCCAGCGCACCCGACCACCCGCTCCGCCCCAGCCACGCCGTGGGAGGCACCCGATGACCACCGACCCCGTCGAGCTCGCCATCCGCGGCTACGACCCGACCGTGCGCCGGCCGCGCCTGGTGGGCGACGTCGCCTACGTCGTCGAGGAGACCGTGCTCGGCCGGATGCTGCTCGCTGCCCGGTCCGACGGGCCGGCGGTGACCGCGGCGTTCGTCGCGACCGACGCGGACGTCGACACCGGGTTGCGCCGGCTGGCCGCGACGATCTCGCCGAGGGTGCTGCGCGGGGGCCGCACGGTCGACACGCTGCGCGCCGCGCTGGGCGCCTACCTCGACGGCAGCACCCGCGGGCTGGAGGTCGACACCGACCTGTCGCTGCTCACGCCGTTCCAGCGGCAGGTGCTGACGACCCTGCGCGACGGCACGGGCTACGGGCAGCGGACGACGTACGGCGCGCTCGCCGCGGCGGTCGGCCGGCCGAAGGCGGCGCGGGCCGTGGGGGCGGCGCTCGGCGCCAACCCGTTGTGCGTGGTGCTGCCGTGCCACCGCGTGGTGGCCGGCACCGGCCGGCTCACCGGCTACGCCGGCGGCCTGGCCGCCAAGGAGCTGCTGCTCGACCTGGAGTCGCGTGGCGCGGTCACCGCAGCGAGCGGGGCGTCGGGCGGGGCGTAGGGCAGGGCGTCAGTCGCCGCCACCGCCACCACCGCCGGAGTCGCCACCGCCACCGCCGGAGTCACCACCGGACGAGCCGCCGGAGTCACCGGCCGAGCCGCCGCCCGAGTCGCCGGACCAGCCGCCGCCCGAGTCGCCGCCGTTGCCTCCGCCGTGGCCACCGTGGTGACCGCCCGGGTCGCCGGACCAGCCGCCGGGGTCACCCGGGTGGTGCGGGTGGTGCTGCGGGTGGTGCTGCTGGGTGCCGTCGTCGGAGCCGGTCCACGATCCGGACGAGCCGCCGTCGGTCGGGACGAAGGAGCGGTCCGAGCCCGTCGAGCGAGCCGGAGGCCGCGACGAGCGGCCCCGCGAGGCGGCCACGCCGGCCGCGACGGCCACCACCACGACGAGCAGCGCGATCAGCGCCACCACGAGCACCACGACACCTGTCGCCATCGCCGTCCCCCTCGGTCACCTGCGCCGGGCCCCGGGCACCGGCTGCGGCGACACCCTGCCAGATGCGGGTCTTCAGGCGGCGGGCAGCGCGGTCATCAGGTCGCGCAGCTTGCGCAGGGCGTAGAACGAGCGGGACTTCACGGTGCCGGGGGGAAGGCCGAGCTCGTCGGCGACCTGGGCGACGGACTGGTCGCGCAGGTACAGGCCGATCAGCACGTCGCGGTCGCCCTC
>NZ_BAAHBM010000058.1:0-21812 GCF_054776675.1 Angustibacter aerolatus | reverse complement strand
CGGCGCGACGCACCCCGCGCGCCGCCGCCGGCAGCGTCCCGAGCCGCTCGAGCTCGACCCCACGCTCATGGACGACCCGCCCGCCGCGCACCCGCGGCCGGTCGACGTCGTCGACACCAGCGCCGAGGCACCCGACCGGCCGGACGACGCTCCCGACGCGCCCGCCGAGGCGGGTGCGCGGACCGGCGTGAAGCCCGGCCACTGGCCGCTCGCCGGCGAGATGCGCACCGGCGGCGCCTTCCGCCCCGCGCCGGTCGAGCCCGCGGAGTCGTCAGGGTCGTCAGGGTCGTCAGAGTCGTCCGAGCCGTCCACGTCGGAGGAGCCGCCGCTGCCCGTGCCCGGGCTCGAGGCACCTGCCGAGACCCCGGCGTCCGCACCCTCGACGGACGACGTCCCGGCCCAGGGCGCGACCGCCGCGGGCGTCTCGCAGCGCCCCGCCGAGCACCCCGACGCCCCGCCCGCCGAGGGCTCGCCCCGCCACCGCGGACCACGCAGCGCCAAGGGCCGCCGGGCGAGCGTGCCCAGCTGGGACGACATCATGTTCGGCGCCAAGCGCGACTGACCGCCCTCGGCCGCCGGTTCGCGCGCCACGTGAAGTCGGCTGGCGCACCGTTCCCTGGGTGAGCACGCCCCTCGCACGGTGCCGCAGCCGCAGGAAGCTCGGCGCCACCCCGGGTTTCCGATCGTGGCTGCGGCCGGACGAGAGCCACGTGAAGTCGGCTCGCGCACCGTTCCCTGGGTGAGCACGCCCCTCGCACGGTGCGCGAGCCCCTCGCACGTCGCCGCGCCGATCGACGGCCGGGCGCTGCAAGGGGGCAGGGCGGGCGGTGCGACGGACTGGACGAGCGGCTTCCAGCGCAGTGGCTAGAGGTCGAGCACCAGCATGAGCTCGTCGCGGACGTCGGTGGCCGACAGCCGGATCGCGCGCGGGTGGCGGCCGACGACGCGGTAGCCGCAGCGCTCGTAGAAGCGGTCGAGCGTGCTGCCGTCGCGCACGGTCAGCACCAGCTGGGCCAGGCCGAGGCGGCGGCCGGTGCGCTCGACGCCGTCCATCAGGGCGCGGCCGGTGCCGCCGCCCTGGTGGTCGGGGTGCACCATCACGCGCAGCACCGTGCGCCAGTGCGCCCGCAGCGGCGACGACTCGGCCACGACGAACGCGAAGCCGATCACCTCGTCGGTCGCACCGTCGCCGTCGCGCAGCACCCCGAGGACGTCGGTGCCGGCCGTGACCCGGGCCAGCGCGGCGTCGAGCACGGGCGCCACGTCGCACGGCCCGACGGGCGGCACGAAACCGACCGACCCGCCGGCGTTCGACACGTCGACCCAGATGCGGAGCAGCCGCTCGCGCAGCGCCGCCGCGTCGCCGGGTGCGACCTCTGCGTACGCGCTCACCGGCTGAACAGCGGCGACCCGGGCTGTGGCGCCGACAGCACCGCCTGCCGGGCGGCGCGACGCTGCTCGCCCACCAGGCGGTCGATGTACAGCTTGCCGATCAGGTGGTCGCACTCGTGCTGCAGGCAGCGGGCCAGCAGGCCCTCACCGGCGACCTCGACCGGCGAGCCGTCGACGTCCTGGCCGGTGACCCGGGCGAACGAGCGGCGCGGGGTGTCGAAGGTGTGGCCGAGCACCGACAGGCAGCCCTCGGGCTCGAGCAGCACGTCGTCCGACAGCTCGGCGACCACCGGGTTGACCACCACGCCCCGCTCGCCCTCGACCTCCCAGACGAACGCGGCCATGTCGCTGCCGATCTGGTTGGCCGCCAGGCCGACGCCGTTCGCGTGCCGCATCGCCGTGAACATGCGGTCGACGAACCGGCCCAGCCGGTCGTCGAAGTCGGTCACCGGCGTGGCCCTGGTGCGCAGCACCGGGTCGCCGATCTGCCGGATGCCGTTGGCGCCTGCGGAGGGGTCGATCACGGCATCGAGGATAGTGCCCGCGCTCCGGCCGATCAGCCGGGGCGTCGCTCGCCGGACGGCGGCACCGGGCAGACGTCGAGGGCGTCGACCTCGCTGAGGTCGAGGGGCAGGACGTCGGGGGTGCCGGCCGTGGCGTGGGCGGCGGCCCGCGTCATGCGGCGCATGTGGTGGCGGCGGCACAGCACCTCGTAGCCGATCTCGGCGGCGGCACCCGGCGCGACGGTGTCGCCGACCACGACCTGCGCGCCCTCGACGACCATGACGCCGTCGGCGGTGCGGGCGTTGTGCGTGGCCCGCGCCCCGCACCAGCACAGCGCCTCGACCTGCAGCACCTGCACGCGGTCGGCGAGCTCGGTGAGCCGCTGCGACCCGGGGAACAGCCGGGTGCGGAAGTCGCTGGTGATGCCGAAGGCGTACACGTCGAGCGCCATCTCGTCGACCAGCGCGGCGAGCTGGTCGACCTGCTCGGGCGCGTAGAACTGGGCCTCGTCGCAGATCAGGTAGTCGACGCGCTCGCCGGTGGTGCGGTGGGCGACCACGGTGTCCCAGAAGTCGAGGCCGTCGTGCACCTCGAGCGCGGGCGCCGTGAGGCCGAGGCGCGTCGACAGCACCGCCTCGCCGGCGCGGTCGTGCCGGGTGAACACCAGCCCGGCGCGTCCGGCGGCGCCGTGGTTGTGGTGCACCTGCAGGGCGAGGGTCGACTTGCCGCAGTCCATCGTGCCGCAGAAGAACACCAGCTCGGCCACGTCACGACCCCGTGACGGTGAGCAGCGGGACCATCGCCTCGCGGGCGGTCAACGAGCCGTGCAACCCCTTGAGGGCGAGCAGCTGCGGGCGCTGGACGCCGGAGTGCACGATCGCGCCGCGCTCGCCGCAGGCGACCACGACGTCACCGATGCGGGGCAGCACGTGCGGCGACACCTCGCCGAACCAGCCGGCCGCCACCGCCTCGTCGCGCAGCAGCACGCTCGCGCCGCCGCCCGCCCAGCCGTCGAGCCGCTGCCGCCAGGTGGCCGCCACCGCGGGCGCCGTGCCGGGCTCGAGGTAGAGCTGCGGCGAGCGGGCCTCCCCACCCAGGTGCCGGACGCCGGACAGCAGGTCGGGCTCGGCGGCCAGGTCGATCCGCTCGGCGTGCGGCACGTCGACCATGCCGTGGTCGGCCGTGACGTGCAGCGTCGCGTCGCGCGGCATCCCCGCCACCAGCCGGCGCACGGCGAGGTCGACGGCCTCGAGCTCGTCCCCCCACTCCCACGAGCCGCACCCGCGCACGTGCCCGACCTTGTCGACGTCGCCCCAGTAGACGTAGACCAGCGCGCGCGGCGCCGACCGCAGCGCGGTCACGGCCGCGTCGACCCGGGCGTCGAGCGAGTCGGCGGCGACGAACCGGCCACCGCGCAGGGCCGCCTCGGTGAGCCCCGAGCCGTCGAAGAAGGCGGGGCCGATGCGCACGACCTCGACGCCCGCCGCAGCGGCCTGCTGCAGCACCGACGGCTCGCGCTGCCAGCGCCGCGGGTCGACGGCGAGCCGCCGCGCCACCGCCTGCGCCGCCGAGCCGCCGGCCGACCCGGGCGACCCCGGCGACCCGGGCGACCCGGGCGCGGCGTCGCGGCCGAGCTCCCACGACAGCTCGTTCAGCACGTCGTCGCGCTCGGGCACCAGCACCTCGTACCCCACGAGCCCGTGCGCGCCCGACGGCCGTCCGGTGCCGAGGCTGCCCATGCTGGTGGCGGTGGTGGTCGGGAACCCGGCGTGCAGCGCGGGCGACTGCGCCAGCAGCGAGCGCAGGAACGGCGCGTGCCCGGCGCGCTCGCGCAGCAGCTGGTCGCCGAGACCGTCGACGAGCAGCACGCAGGCCCGGGACGTCGCCGGCAGCTCGAGCGCGACCGGGTACCGGCCCGCACCGCCGTCGAGCCCGACGTCGAGGCTGCGCGCGACGGCGGGCAGCAGGTCGGGCAGGGTCGCGTGGCCGGGCAGGCCGTACCCGGGTGCGGGGGGCAGCGTCACGGTCGCGGCCGTCAGCGGCGGGCGGCCCGCTGACCGGCGTCCGCCCGGCCGGCGGTGGCCGCCGACAGCGCGCGGGCGAAGGCCAGCATGCCGGTGACGGCCTGCTCGCCGTCGGCGTCGGCGGACACCCGCAGCGACACGTCGTCGGCCGTGGTGGTGCCGGTGTAGCCGTGGTCGGCCTCGCAGTCGGGGTCGCCGCAGCCGGCCGGCTCGAGCTCGATGCGGCCGACCGCACCCCACCCGATGGTCAGCGTGAGGTCGCGCGAGCCCTGCCCGCGGCGGTACGTCTCGGGCGTCGGCACCACGTGGTTCACGACGACGCTGCGCACCTGGGCGATCGGCACGGCCTCGGTGGCCGCGGTCGCGAACGAGGTGGCCTCGCCCGCCGCACCGACGGCCGGGCCGGCGCCGAGGGCACCGGACTGCGCCTCGGGCTCGTCGGGCGCGTGGTCGTCGGCGTGCGCCACCACCAGGCGGGTGGGCGTCAGCACCATCGCGGTGACGTGCCGGCGCACCTCGTCGGCGTCGAACGTGGTCTCGGCGTGCACCAGGTGCGACACCACCTGCTCGCCGCCGACGCCGACGTCGAGCACGTCGAACACGAGGTCGGGGTAGTAGCCGGCCCGCTCCAGGTCGCCCCGCAGGGCCGCCGGGAGGTCGTGCTGGGTGTCGGCAGACGCATCGTGCATGAGGCACATCCTCGCACCCCGGTGCCCCCGCCCGACCCGACCGTCCGGCACCTGTGGACGACGCCGCCCGACCGGCTCAGTCGGGCAGGCGGCGGATGTCGTCGTCGGTGCGGCCGGGCGGCGGGGCCAGGCGCACCCGCGCGCCGAGCACCGCGACGCCGGACGGCGCGGCGAGCACCGGGTCGAGCACCAGCTCGGCCACCTCGGGCAGCTGGTCGGCGAGCAGCCCGACCCGGGTGACGACGTCCTCGAGCGCCTCGATGGCGACCGGCTCGGCGCCGCGGTGCCCGAAGAGCAGCGGGGCCGCGCCGATCGAGCGCACCAGGTCGGCGACGTCCCCCTCGCGCAGCGGCGGCATCCGGCGCGCGACGTCGCCCAGCAGCTCGGTGGGCGCGCCGTCGACGCCGAACTCGAGCACCGGTCCGAACAGCGGGTCCTCGACCGAGCGGATCACGCACGGGACGCCGGCCGGCGCCATCGCCTGCACGGTGAACGTGCTGTGCTCGGCGCCCAGCACGTCGCGCAGCCCCTCGAGGTCGGCGCGCAGCTCGTCCTCGTCGGCGATGTCGAGCCGCACCCCGCCCAGGTCGGCGCGGTGCCGCAGGTGCTCGGCGGTCGCCTTCAGCGCCACCGGGTACCCGCACCGCTCCCCCGCCGCGGCCGCCTCGTCGGGCGTGCTGACCTCCAGCTCGGGCCACACCTCGATGCCGTACGCCGCCAGCAGCTCGCGGGTCTGCGCCGGTGCCAGCCAGACGCCGTCGGGGTCGTCCGGCAGCAGCCGCTGCACCAGCTCGCGCCCGACGTCCGGCAGCACGCCGTCGGCCCGGGCCAGACCGCCGCGGTCGCGGGCCACCCACTCGCCGTACCGGACGGCGGACACCAGCGCGCGCACGGCGTCCTCGGGCGTCGGGTACGCCGGCACCGTGCGGGTCGCCGACGACAGCGCCTGCGTCAGCCCGCGCATCCCGAGGAACGAGGCGACGCACGGCTTGTCGTGCGCGGCGGCGACCTGCGCCAGCGACTCGGCGACCTCGCGGTCGAGGGTGAGCAGCGGCGGCATGAACCCGGCGACCACGCTGTCGACGTCCGGGTCGGCGAACGCCGCGTCGAGCGCCTCGCGGAACTGCGCGGCCGTCGCCTCCGACGGCACCGCCACCGGGCCGTGCGCGACCTCGAGGCCCCAGCTCACCGCGGCGTCCGCGGCGAGCGCCCCGAGGGCGTCGGAGTTGGTGACGACGGCGACCCGCGGGCCGGCCGGCAGCGGCTGCTGCACCACGAGCTGTGCGACGTCGAACAGCTGGTGGATGTTGTCGACGCGGACGACGCCGGCCTGGCGCAGCATCTCGTCGAACGCCTCGCGGGGCAGGGTCGAGGCCCGCACCGCGTGCCCCGGCGGCACCCCGAACGACGACACGCCGCTCTTCACGACGATCACCGGCTTGGTGCGGGCCAGCCGCGTCGCCACCCGGCTGAACTTGCGCGGGTTGCCCATGCTCTCCAGGTACAGGCCCACGGCGCGGGTGCGCGGGTCGTCGACCCAGTACTGCATGAGGTCGTTGCCCGACAGGTCGGCGCGGTTGCCGGCGCTGACGAACGTCGACACCCCGAGCCCGCGGCGGGTGGCCGAGTCGAGCACGGCGATGCCGAGGGCGCCGCTCTGGCTGAACAGGCCGAGCGGTCCGGGCGTCGGCAGCGCCGGGGCGAGCGAGGCGTTCAGGCGCACGCCGTCGTCGGTGTTCACCACCCCGAACGAGTTGGGGCCGACCACCCGCATGCCCAGGGCGCGGGCCCGCCGCACCAGCCGCCGCTGCCGGCGGTGTCCCTCGTCACCGGTCTCGGCGAAGCCGCTGGTGACGACCACGAGCCCGCGGACGCCGACGGCGGCGCAGTCGGTCACCACGTCGTCGACCGCGTCGGCCGGCACCGCGACGACGGCCAGGTCGACGGGCGGCGGCAGGTCGCGCACGCTCGCGCGGCTCGGCACGCCCAGCACCTCGTCGGCGCCGGGGTTCACCACGTGCAGGGTGCCGGTGAAGCCGCCGTCGAGCAGGTTCGCCAGCAGCCGGTGCCCGATCGAGTGCGGGTCGCGGCTGGCGCCGACCACCACCACGGACGACGGGTGCAGCAGCGCCTGCACGCTGCGCGACTCGGCTCGCTGCTCGCGCGCGGCCCGCACCCGGTCGGCGTGCTCGGAGCGGGTGATGTCGAACGACAGCGCGATGACGCCGTCCTCGTAGCGGTGGCTGACCTCGTACCCCGCCTCGCTGAACACCGCGACCATCTTGCGGTTCTGCGGCAGCACGTCGGCGAGGAACCGGGTGATGCCGCGCTCGCGGGCGGCCGCGGCCAGGTGCTCGAGCAGCACCGAGCCGATGCCCCGCCCCTGGTGGGCGTCGGCGATGTTGAACGCGACCTCCGCCGTGCCCGCGCCGACCCGGTCGTAGCGGCCGATGCCCACGATGTCGTCGCCGAGCGTGGCCACCAGCCCGACGCGGTCGGCGTGGTCGACCGTGGTGAACCGGGTGAGCTCGCGCTCCGACAACCGCGGCAGCGGGGCGAAGAACCGCAGGTAGATCGACTCGGGCGACTGGTTCAGGTGGAAGGCCTGCACCCGGTCGTGGTCCTCCGGCCGGATCGGCCGCACGTGCACGACGCCGCCGTCGCGCAGCACGACGTCCGCCTCCCACTGCGTGGGGTACGGCGGCGCGGCGGCGCTGTCTTGCACGTCCCGGAGCCTAGTCGGCGGCGGGCGCCTCGGGCCGGTGCACGAGCAGGACGACGCCGCTGGGGAAGGTCTCGGCGCGCACCAGCTCGAGGTCGGTGCGGCCGTCGACGCCGCCGAGCTGCCGGGTGCCGCCGCCGAGCACCACCGGCTGCAGCAGCGTCTGGTACTCGTCGACGGCGCCGAGGTCGGTGAGCGCGCTGACCAGCCGGCCGCTGCCGTAGACCAGGACGTCGCCGCCGTCCTCCGCCTTCAGCGCGTCGACCCGCTCGCGGGTCAGCTCCGGCCACACCTCGGTGTGCTCCCACTCGGGGTCGGTGAGGGTGCTCGACACGACGACCTTGCGCATCGCGCCGAGCCGCTGCGCGTACGCCCGCTCCTCCGGCGCGGTGTCGTCCGCGACGGCGCGCTGCGGCCAGGCGCCGGCGAAGCTGTCGTAGGTGCGGCGGCCGAGCAGCAGCACGTCGCGCCCCTCGATGATCTGCCCCTGGTACTCGCCCATCCGCTCGTCGAACGTGCGACCGACGAACGACATGTCGTCGTCCGGCCCGCTGATGAAGCCGTCGAGGCTGACCCAGTGGGTGGTGACGATGCGGCGCATGCGGTGGCTCCTGGTGGCTGTCGGTGGCGTGCTGTCGTGGTGTCGCGGGGTGGACGCCGGCGCCCGCCCGGACTCATCGGCCCCGGCCGGGTGACCTAGTCTCCACTGGTGATCCGGACCGCTCCCGAGGTGCAGGAGGCGCTCGACGCCGGCCGCGCCGTCGTGGCCCTCGAGTCGACCATCATCAGCCACGGCCTGCCCCGGCCCGACAACCTGCGCATCGCGCGGGAGATCGAGGCCGCGGTGCGCGCCGAGGGCGCGGTGCCGGCGACCGTCGCGGTCGTCGACGGCGAGGTGCGGGTGGGGCTCGACGACGCAGCGCTCGAGGTCGTGGCCGGCAGCGACGACGTCGTGAAGGCCGGTGTGCGCGACCTCGCCGTCGTCGTCGCACGTGGCGGGCACGGTGCCACGACGGTCGCCTCGACGGCGCACCTCGCGGCCCGCACCGGCATCGGGGTCTTCGCGACCGGCGGTCTCGGAGGCGTGCACCGCGGCGCGCAGAGCAGCTACGACGAGTCGGCCGACCTGGTCACGCTGGCCCGCGTGCCGGTCACCGTCGTCTGCGCGGGCGTGAAGTCGATCCTCGACGTGCCGGCCACCCTCGAACGGCTCGAGACGCTCGGCGTCGGCCTGCTCGGCTACGGCACCGACTCCTTCCCCGGCTTCTACCTCAGCGACTCGGGCGAGCCGGTCGAGCACCGCGTCGACTCCCCCGAGGAGGTCGCCGCCGTCATGCGCGCCCGCGCCGCCCTCGGCACCGACGGCACCGCGCTGCTCGTGGCCAACCCGCTGCCGGTCGACGAGCAGCTCGACCCGGCCCTGCACGACCGGGTGCTGCGCGAGTCGCTCGTCGCCGCCGAGGCCGAGGGCGCCAGCGGCAAGCAGGCGACGCCGTTCCTGCTGGCCAGGTTCCACCGCGAGACCGAGGGCCAGAGCCTCACCGTCAACACCCGCATCATCCTGCGCAACGCGGCCCTCGCGGCGCGCATCGCGGTCGCGCACGCCGCCTCCCGGTGACGCAGGTCGCGCCGGGTGCCGTCGTGCTCGGCGACGTGATGACGGACGTCGTCGCGCGGGTCGACGACCCGCTGGCGCTGGGGTCGGACACCGCGGCGCAGGTGTCGACGCGGCAGGGCGGGGCCGGCGGCAACGTGGCGGCGTGGCTCGCGGCGCTCGGGGTGCGGACGACGCTGGTGGGCCGGGTGGGCGACGACCCGTTCGGGCGGGAGGCGGCGGACGTGCTGCGGCAGGGCGGCGTCGACGTCCGGTACCTGGGGCTCGACCCGAGCGCCCCCACCGGCACCTGCGTGGTGCTCGTCGGCGCGGACGGCGAGCGGACGATGCTGCCGGACGCCGGGGCCAACTCGGCACTGCGCGCTGAGCACCTGCCGGAGTTGCCGGATGACATCGGTCACCACCTGCACGTGTCGGGGTACACGCTGCTGAACCCCGGCTCGCGCGACGCCGGGCTCGCCGCCGTGGCCGCAGCGCACGCGGCGGCGGTGCCGGTGTCGGTCGACGCCGCCAGTGCGGCACCGCTCGAAGCCGTCGGCGCAGAGGCGTTCCTGCGGATGACGGCCGGGGCCGAGCTGCTCGTGTGCACGATGGCCGAGGCCGAGGTGCTGGTCGACACCGACGTGCCCGAGGTCGCCGCCGCCCGCCTGACGCAGGGCTACCAGCACGTGGTGCTGAAGCTCGGTGCGCAGGGAGCCCGCTGGATCCGCGCGTCCGACAACGCCACCGTGCACGTGCCGGCCTGCCCGCCGCCGGGTCCGGTCGTCGACACCACCGGCGCGGGCGACGCCTTCGTCGCGGCGCTGCTGGCCACCCTCTTCGCGAACGAGGGCGCCGGCGACGTGGTCGCCGTCAGCGAGCAGGAGGCCCGCGACGCGCTGTCCCGGGCCTGCGAGGTCGCGGCGCTCGTGACGACGCGGGTCAGCACCCGTCCCTGACGCGGCTCAGTCGAGGCAGCCGACGTTGACCTTCACGGTGCCGACCGGCTTGCTCACCTCGGCGGCGTAGCGGGTGGCGAAGGCCCTCGCGTCGGCGCCGCTGCCGAAGTAGAGCGCGGCGGCCGCCCAGTAGTCGAACTCGTCGAGCTTCAGCGCCTTCGTCGCGTCCTGGTCGCACGCGAGGTCGCCGACGACGGCGGTGTACCCGACCGTCGCGGCGCGGGCGACCGCCTTCTCGAGCTTCTTGGAGTCGGTCGCGTGGTCGACCGCGAGGTACACCGCCCAGACGGGGTCGCCCTGCTGCGGCTCGCCGAGCGCCTCGGGCCACCCCGAACCCGTCGGTTTCGCCGTGGGGGGCGCGGTGGCGGTCGCGGTCGCCGTGGCCGTGGCCGTCGCGGTCTCGGTGACCGTGCTGCTGCTCGGGGTCGTCGTGGGCGCCTCGCTGGTCACCGTGTCGGACGGCGTGGGCGTCTCGGACGGCGTCGCCGGCGCGGTGGTGAGCGTCTGGCTCTGCGGCGCCTCGCTGGTGACGACCGGGTCGTCGGAGCAGGCGGTGAGCGAGCCGGCGGTCAGCACGAGGCCGAACGCCGCGATCGTCGTCCAGCGTGCGCGCATGAGCAGACGGTACCCGCGCGACGACGCCGCGTGGTCGTTGACCCGCCCTGCGGCCGGTGTCAGGGTCGGCACATGATCCTGGCCGAGCACGACAGCTCGTACGAGACGTTCCGCGACGCCCGCGACCTGCTGCTGCGGCTGCGTGACGACCCGGCGCAGGCGCTGCGCGAGTTCGTGCCGCCGGCGCTCGAGCACTTCAACTGGGGCTTCGACTGGTTCGACGCGATCGCCGCGACGCCCGGCACCGCCGAGCGCGACTGCCTGCGCATCGTCGAGGACGACGGGTCGCGGCTGTCGGTGACCTTCGCCGAGATGGCTGCCCGGTCGAGCCAGCTCGCCGACTGGCTGCGCGCGCACGGCGTCCACCGCGGCGACCGGGTGCTCATGATGTTGGGCAACCAGGTCGAGCTGTGGGAGACGCTGCTGGCCTGCACGAAGCTCGGCGCCGTCGTCATCCCGGCGACCAGCCTGCTGTCGTCGTCCGACGTGCGCGACCGGGTGCACCGCGGTCACGTCTCGCACGTCGTGGCCGGCAGCACCGACACCGCGAAGTTCGACGACGTGGACGGGTCGTGGACGCGCATCGCCGTCGGGCCGGACGTCGAGGGCTGGCTGTCGTTCGACGCCAGCCGCGAGCACCTCGGCGCGTTCGAGCCCGAGGTCGCGACCCGCGCGTCCGAGTCGCTGCTGCTCTACTTCACCTCCGGCACCACGTCGCGGCCGAAGCTCGTCGAGCACACCCACGCGTCGTACCCGGTCGGGCACCTGTCGACGATGTTCTGGATCGGCCTGCAGCCGGGCGACGTGCACGTGAACATCGGCTCGCCGGGCTGGGCGAAGCACGCGTGGAGCAACGTGTTCGCGCCGTGGAACGCCGAGGCGACGGTGCTGGTGGTGAACCAGCAGCGGTTCGCGGCCGAGCCGCTGCTGGAGGCGGTGGTCGCCGAGGGTGCGACGACGTTCTGCGCGCCGCCGACGGTGTGGCGGATGCTCGTGCAGACCGACCTGGCCGCCTACCGCGAGCGGCTGGCGCTGCGCGAGGTGGTCGGTGCCGGCGAGCCGCTGAATCCGGAGGTCATCGAGCAGGTGCGCCGCGCCTGGGGGCTGACGGTGCGCGACGGCTACGGCCAGACCGAGACCACGGCGCAGGTGGGCAACCCGCCGTACGGCCTGGTCAAGCCCGGCTCGATGGGCCTGCCGCTGCCGGGGTACGACGTCGTGCTGGTCGACCCCGCCACCGGGCAGGCGGGTGACGAGGGCGAGATCTGCCTGCCGCTGCAGGGGCCCTCGGGTCGGCCGGTCGGGCTCATGGTCGGGTACCACGGCGACCGCGAGCTGACCGAGGAGGTCGTGCGCGACGGCGTCTACCACACCGGTGACGTCGCCAGCCGGGACGCCGACGGCTACATCACCTACGTGGGGCGCGCCGACGACGTGTTCAAGGCGTCGGACTACCGGATCAGCCCGTTCGAGCTGGAGAGCGTGCTCATCGAGCACCCGGCCGTGGCCGAGGCCGCGGTGGTCCCCTCCCCCGACGCCACCCGGCTCGCCGTCCCGAAGGCGTACGTCGTGCTGGCGGCCGGCCACGAGCCCACCGCCGAGACGGCCGCCTCGATCCTGGCCCACTGCCGGGAGCACCTGGCGCCGTACAAGCGGATCCGTCGCATCGAGTTCGCCGACCTGCCCAAGACCGTGAGCGGCAAGATCCGCCGCGTCGAGCTGCGCGGTCGTGAGCAGCAGCTGCGCGGCATTGGCGACGACGACGCCCTGCGCGTCAGCCCGCTCGAGTTCTGGGAGTCGGACCTGCCCCGCTAGCCGGCAGCCGCGCGACGGGGCGCGGCCCGCACGTGCATGCGCTCGCCCTGCGGCCCGAAGAGCGCGAGCACCTCGACCGGGCCGCCCGCGCTGCCGATCGAGTGCGGGGTGCGGGTGTCGAACTCGGCGACCTCGCCGCTCTCGAGCACCAGGTCGTGCTCGCCGAGCAGCAGCCGCAACCGGCCGCTCAGCACGTACACCCACTCGTAGCCCTCGTGCACGCCCATGGCCGATCGCTGCGGTCGCTTGCTGTCGGGTATCAGCATCTTGAACGCCTGCAGCCCACCGGGTTGGCGGCTCAGCGGCACGAAGGTGGTGCCGTTGCGCTTCACCGGCGTGCCGTGCACCCGTGGATCCCCCACCTCGGGCGCGCCGACCAGCTCGTCGAGCGGCACCCGGTAGGCGCGTGACAGCGGCAGCAGCAGCTCGAGCGTCGGCTTGCGCTGCCCCGACTCCAGTCGTGACAGGGTGCTCACCGAGATGCCGGTCGTCTCCGACAGCTGGGTGAGCGTGCCGTTGCGCTGCTGGCGCAGCGCGCGCAGGCGCGCGCCCACCCCGGTCAGCACCTCGTCGGTCTCGTCGTCCACCGTTGCAGTTTGCCAGTTCAGCAAGGATGTTTGTCAAACGAGTGGGAGGTGCCGAGACTGCAGGCATGAGCAGAGACGCAGAGCAGTTCGACGTCGTGGTGGTCGGTGGCGGGGCGGCCGGGCTGAGCGCCGCGGTGGCGCTGTCGCGGGCGCGGCGCCGGGTGCTGGTGGTCGACGGCGGGCAGCCCCGCAACGCCCCCGCAGCCGGGGTGCACAACTTCCTCACCCGCGAAGGCGTCTCGCCGCGCGAGCTCGTGGCGCTCGGCCGCGACGAGGTCACCCGCTACGGCGGCGAGGTGGTGCTCGGCGACGTCACCGGTGCGGAGCAGCTGTCCGACAACGGTTCTGGCCCGTCGTTTGCCATCGCCACCGACGGCCGCGCACCCGTGATCGCTCGCCGCCTCGTCGTGGCGACGGGTCTCGTCGACGAGCTGCCCGACGTGCCGGGCCTGCGCGAGCGCTGGGGACGCGACGTCGTGCACTGCCCCTACTGCCACGGGTACGAGGTGCGCGACGAGCCCGTCGGCGTCATCGGCACCACCGTCATGTCGGTGCACCAGGCGCTCATGTGGCGGCAGTGGTGCGAGGACGTCGTGCTGTTCGTGCACACCTCCGACGAGCCGACCGACGAGCAGCTCGAGCAGCTGGCCGCGCGCGGCGTCGCCGTGGTCCGCGGCGAGGTGACCGGCCTGCGGGTGGAGGACGACGCGATCACCGGCATCCGCCTGGCCGACGGTGACGTCGTGACCCGGAGGGCCGTCGTCGTCGGCGCCCCGGTGCACCCGCGGGCGGGCGTGCTCGAGTCGCTGGGCGTGCACCCGGTCGAGCTGGAGGTGCGCGGCGTCCGCATGGGCACCCGCATCGAGGCCGACCCGATGGGGCAGACCGCGGTGCGCGGCGTCTACGTGGCGGGCAACGTCACCGAACCGATGGCACAGGTCGTGGGCGCGGCCGCCCAGGGGCTGATGGTGGCCGCTGCGGTGAACGCCGACCTCATCGAGGCCGACGTCGCCCACGCCGTCGAGGAGCGACGAGCCGGGCACGGCCACCAGCACGGTGGCGGGCACGGTGAGGTCGACGTCGCGGAGATGTTCGAGCAGCCCTGGTGGGAGGAGCGCTACGGCGCCGACGAGGCGGTGTGGAGCGGCCGGGTGAACCCGCGGCTCGCGCAGCACGCCGCCGACCTCGTGCCGGGCACCGCGCTCGACGTCGGGTGCGGCGAGGGCGCCGACACCATCTGGCTCGCGCAGCGCGGCTGGCACGTGACCGCCCTCGACTTCTCGGCAGCCGGCATCGCCCGCGCCCGCGCGCACGCCGAGGCCGCCGGCGTCGCCGATCGCATCACCTGGGTGCAGGCCGACGTGCGCACCTGGACCCCGCCGTCCGCGGCCTTCGACCTGGTGTCGTCGCAGTTCATGCACCAGGCACCCGCCGTGCGCGGCCCGCTCTTCGACCGCCTCGCCGACGCCGTCCGCCCCGGCGGCACGCTGCTCGTCGTCGGACACCACCCGCTCGATCTGCAGACCGGCCTGCGCACCCCCGGCCCCCGCCACGCCATGCTCGAGATGATGTTCACCGCCGGCGAGGTCGCCGACGGCCTCGACGCCGAGCGGTGGAGCGTCGAGGTCGCCGAGGCCGCCGGTCGCGTCGTCACCGGCCCCGACGGCCGCGCGATCGTCGCCCACGACGCCGTGCTGCGCGCCCGACGCCGGATCTGACGCCCGCACCGTGGCAACGGCCTCCGCTCCGGCAGAGGTCGTTGCCACGATCGCGCTCCCGCGGGCGCACCCGGCGCTACCGTCGAGCGCGGAGGTGGGGCACGTGCGCGGACGACGGGTGCTGGTGACCGCGGGGCTGACGGCGGGGCTGCTGGTGAGCGGGTCGGCACCGAGCGCGCAGGCGGCGGTGCCGGAAGCGGGGCAGGTGGTCGCGGCCTGCCGGACGCCGTTCACCGCTGCCTTCCGGGCCGACCTGACGAAGCGGTTCCCGGGGCAGCGGGTGACGGCGTCGGTGCACGACACGCGCACCGGCTGCTGGTACTCGTTGCACGGCTCGATGCGGATCACCACGGCGTCGGTGATCAAGGCCGGGGTCATGGGGGCGGTGCTGCTGCGGGCGCAGGACCGGGGGCGCGGGCTGACGGCCTGGGAGCGCGCTCGGGTGCACCCGATGATCACCTGGTCGTACAACAACCCGTCCGTGTCCGACCTGCTCGGGCGGGTGGGCGGCACGGCGGGCATGCACCGCTTCGACGTCCGGATGGGCGCGACGCACACCACCGAGCGGGCGGCCTACGGGGCGACGGTGACGACGGCGAGGGATCGCACGCTCGTGTCGCTGCACCTGCTGCAGGGCGGCGGGCCGCTGGAGGCACCGGCGCGCGCGACCGCCTGGCGGTTCATGCGCGGGGTCACGCCGACCCAGCGCTGGGGCATCACCGCAGGCGTGCCGCTCGGCTGGAACGCCGCGCTGAAGAACGGTTTCTACCCGATGCGCGGTGCGGGCTGGCGCGTCGGTTCGACGGGGTTCGTGCGCGAGAACGCGACCGGCGAGGGCTATGCGATCAGCGTGCTGACCGACGGGAACAGCACGCAGGTGCGGGGCATCACGCTGGTCGAGACCGTCAGCCGTCAGGTCGCCCGCACGCTCACCGGCGAGCCGGCGAAGGAGCGCGTCGTCACCCGCTCGCGCTGCACCACGACCCGGGCCGGGCAGAGCTGGCGCGACGTCGCCGCGAAGCTGCACACCACGCGGTGGAAGGACGTCCGCAAGGTCTCGGGCGGCAACCCGTCACCGCTCAGCGGTCAGCGCGCCTGCTCCCCCGTGCTCGACCCGCGATGAGCGTCAGCGCTTCTTCAGCACCTTCAGCTTCTTGGTGACGCGGTCGTCGGACGCCTTGGTGTCGAACGGGTCGTCGTAGCGGACGGCGACCGACGTCTTCAGCTTCACGGTGTGCCCGACGTGCTTGGTGCCCAGCTTCGCCTTGAACACGAGCGTGCGCGAGGAGTGCGCCTTGACCTTGACGTCGTAGCAGTACCAGGACGGGCTCTCGGCGTGGCAGCCCTTCGGCATGGCCACGACCTTGTCGCCCTTGACGGTGTCGATGTCGTACCAGAGGTAGCTGTTGCCCACGTGCAGGTGCACCGGCACACCGGTGTGGTTGGTCAACTTGTACCTCAGCGTGAACGTCGAGCCGGTGCGCACGCTCTTGGGGCCGCTGACGGCGATCGACACGTTGCCGTGGCCGCGGCTCTTCACCGCCTGGCTGCTGGTGTCGTTCGCCGCGTTCGTGTCGCCCGTGGTGGTCACGCGCGCGGTCACCCGCACCTTCGACCCGCGGGCGACGTTTGTCAGGTGCGCGACCTTGACGCTGAAGAACAGGTCGCCACGGGTCGTGACGGCGGACGAGTCGCACGTCAGCCCGCGGCCGGCCACGACGCAGCCCTTCGGCGCCTTCCCCAGCGTGCGCACGGTCAACCCCTGGTCGACGGTGACGACCAGCTTCGACGGCACGGCGGTCGCGACGGCGGTCACGGGCGACACGGCGATGCTCCACGTCCCCCGGCCGGCGTCCTCGGTGCCCGCCGAGACGCGGACCCCGAGGTCGGGCGCAGCAGGCGCCGGGTCGGCCAGTGCGGGCGCGGCGCCGAGCCCGGTCGTGGTGGCGGTGGTCAGAGCGAGTGCGAGCAGCGCGACGGCACGGCGCACGTGGGTCCCCCCGGGTCCTGAGACCGGCCATCGTCGGCCGGCGTCCAGACCCTAGTCGGCAGAACGGTCCGGCGTCCTGAGCTTCGGGTGCTCGGGCCAGGGCTCGTCGGCCGGGCGCAGCGTCGTCCAGCCGGCGGCGCGGGCCGCGTGCGCGGTGAGCACGCCGACGACGAGCGAGGGGCTGTGCAGCTTCCCGGTGAGGACGGCGGCGTGCAGCTCGTCGAGGTCGAACCACTGCGTCGGCATGCCGAGCTCCTCCGACTCGCGCTCGTGCCGCTCGTCGTCCGGCACCGGCGACAGGTCGCGGGCCAGGTAGCAGCGGAACGCCTCGGAGGTGCCGCCGGGCGACATCACCCAGTCGATCAGCGTGTGCCAGGTGGCGGCGCGCAGGTCGGCCTCCTCCCCCAGCTCGCGGGCGGCGGCCAGGTGCGGCGCCTCGCCGTCGACGTCGAGCAGGCCGGCCGGGATCTCCCACATCCGCATCCCCACGGGGTGCCGGTACTGGTGCACCAGCGCCACGCGGTCGTGGTCGTCGAGGGCGAGCACGCCGACCGCACCGGTGTGGTCGACGTAGTCGCGGGTGACCACGCCGGCCTCGCCGAGGTCGACCTCGTCGGTGCGCACGTCCCACACCCGCCCGTGGAACGAGACCGTCGAGCCGAGCACCGGCAGCGAGCCGATGGTGTCCTCCAGCGGCAGGTCGCTCATGCGGTGGCCGCGACCTCGTGCCGGCGCTCGACCTCGATCAACCGGGCCGCGCGCTGGGCGTCGACGGCAGCGGCGACCAGCCCGGCGAACAGCGGGTGCGCGCGCCCCGGCCGCGAGCGGAACTCCGGGTGCGCCTGGGTCGACACGTAGTACGGGTGCACCTCGCGCGGCAGCTCGACGAACTCGACGAGCCCGCCGTCCGGCGAGGTGCCCGAGAACACCAGGCCGGCCTCCTCGAGCTGCTCGCGGTAGGCGTTGTTGACCTCGTAGCGGTGCCGGTGCCGCTCGTCGACCAGCTCGCTGCCGTAGGCCTCGGCGACCACGGAGCCCGGGGCGAGCGCCGCCGGGTACAGGCCGAGCCGCATGGTGCCGCCGAGGTCGCCCTCGCCCGACACGATCGCCTTCTGCTCCTCCATCGTGGCGATCACCGGGTGCGGCGCGTCGTGGTCGAACTCGGTCGACGACGCGCCGGCCAGCCCGGCGACGTCGCGCGCGTACTCGATGACCATGCACTGCAGGCCGAGGCACAGGCCGAGCGTCGGCACCTGGTGCTCGCGCGACCAGCGCAGCGCGCCGAGCTTGCCCTCGATGCCGCGGACGCCGAACCCGCCGGGCACGCAGACGGCGTCGACACCGGCGAGCGCGCGCTGGGCACCCTCGGGCGTCTGGCACTCGTCGCTGGCGACCCAGCGCAGCCGCACCCGCGCGTCCTGGCTGAACCCGCCGGCGCGCAGCGCCTCGGTGACCGACAGGTAGGCGTCGGGCAGGTCGATGTACTTGCCGACGAGCGCGACCTCGACCTGGTGCTCGGGCTCGTGCACGCGGCGCAGCAGCTCGTCCCACTGCGTCCAGTCGACGTCGCGGAAGGCCAGGCCGAGCCGCCGGACGACGTACGCGTCGAGGCCTTCGCGGTGCAGCACCTTCGGGATGTCGTAGATGGACGGCGCGTCGACGGCGTTCGCCACGGCCTCGCGGTCGACGTCGCAGCTCATCGCGATCTTGCGCTTCATCTCCGGCGGCACCGGGCGGTCGCTGCGCACCACCAGCGCGTCGGGCTGGATGCCGACCTGGCGCAGCGCGGCCACCGAGTGCTGCGTCGGCTTCGTCTTCAGCTCGCCGGACGGCGCGAGGTACGGCACCAGCGACACGTGCAGGAAGAACACGTTGTCGCGGCCTACGTCGTGGCGCACCTGTCGGGCGGCCTCGAGGAACGGCAGCGACTCGATGTCACCGACCGTGCCGCCGATCTCGGTGATGATCACGTCGACGTCGTCCGACGCCTGGGCGCGCATGCGGCGCTTGATCTCGTTCGTGATGTGCGGGATGACCTGCACGGTGTCGCCCAGGTACTCGCCGCGCCGCTCCTTGGCGATGACCTCGCTGTAGATCTGCCCGGTCGTCACGTTGGCGGCGGCGTCGAGGGGCGCGTCGAGGAAGCGCTCGTAGTGGCCGATGTCGAGGTCGGTCTCGGCCCCGTCGTCGGTCACGAAGACCTCGCCGTGCTGGAACGGGTTCATCGTGCCGGGGTCGACGTTCAGGTAGGGGTCGAGCTTCTGCATCGTCACGCGCAGGCCGCGCGAGCGGAGCAGGAGTCCGAGGCTGGAGGCGGTGAGCCCCTTGCCGAGCGAGGAGGCGACGCCCCCGGTTACGAAGATGTGTTTCGTCTGCGCCACGGAGTTCGAGAGTACGCGGTCGCGGGGCCCTCGCGGGACACGACGTGCCGGTAGACCTCGACGGCGGCGTCGCGGGCGGCCGCGTCGTCGGGCAGCTCGGCGGCGCGACGGGCCGCCCGCTCCCCCAGCTCGGCCCGTGCCGCGGGGTCCCGGAGCAGGCGCGCGAGCACCTCGGCGAGCGCCTCGGGGTCGCCGGCCGGCACCAGCTCGGCGGCGTCGCCGGTCACCTCCGCGGTGCCCCCGACGTCCGTCGCGACGACCGGGCAGCCGGCCTGCAGCGCCTGCTGGACGGCGATCGGCTGGCCCTCCCAGACGGCGGACGAGACCACGACGTCGGCCACCGTGAGCAGGTCCGCGACGTCGTCGCGCCACCCGAGCAACCGCACCGGCAGCGCCTCGGCGTCGACCCGCGCCTGCAGCCGCTCGCGCAGCGGCCCGTCGCCGGCGACCAGCACGGTGAACGCGCCGTCGGCGGCCTCGACCCGCGCGACCGCGTCGAGCAGCAGCGGCAGCCCCTTCTGCTCCGCGAGACGTGCGACGCAGAGCACGACCTGCTCGCCGTCGAGACCGAGCCCGGACCGGGTGGCCTCCGGTGTCGACACAGGACGCAGTGCGCGTGGGGCCGGCACCACGGCGTGCCCGACGTCAGCAGCACCCAGGTCGCGCAGCCGCTGCTCGAGGTCGCCCGAGACGCCGAGCGCGACGTCGGCCCCGCGGGCCACCAGCCGCTCGAGCACGGCGGTGGCGGCGCGCACCGGGCTGCCCGCGATGCCGTGCGCCAGCAGGGCGTTGTGCAGCGTGACGACGAGCGGCACGTCGCGGCGGCGCAGCGCGAGCACCGACAGGCCACCGGCCCGCAGCCCGTGCGCGTGCACGACGTCGGCGTCGTCCGCGAGCCGGCCGAGCACGCCGACCGCCCGCGCGTCGGCCCGCGGGTGCGGCCGGTCGTGCACCTCGACGGGCTCGAACGCGGCGCCCGAGGCGGTGAAGTCGAAGTCGGTCTCGGTGTCGGGCGGCCCGGCCACCACGACGGCGTGACCGGCCTCGACGAGCGACGCGGCGAGCGCGGCCACGTGGCGGCCCACCCCGCCGCCGCTCGTGCCGAGCACCAGCAGCACGCGCAGTGGTCGCTCGGTCACGGGACCATCCTGCCCCGTCGCAGCACCGCGTCGACGTCGGGCCGGTCGGCGACCAGCAGCCCGGCCCCCAGCACCAGGAGGCAGCAGGCGGCAGCGAGCACCGCCGCCAGCAGCGACCGGCCGACGCCCGGCCCCCCGACCGCGTCGGCGACGAACCGGCCGACCGCCGCCGCCACCAGGGCGTTCAGCACCGCGACCAGTGCGACGCGCGGCACCCCGGGCAGCCGCACCGGCCGCCCGGCGACCGTCGTGCGCGCGGCACCGAGCAGCAGCAGTCCGCCGGCCAGCGTCATGCCGGCGCTGCTGGCCAGGCCGAGCCCGAGCAGGGTGCCCCGGCTGCCCGACCCGCTGCCGGCCAGCGCGGGCACCAGCGCGACCGACAGCACGGCGGCGAGCAGCCAGCCGGCCACGGTGGAACGGGCCGCCCAGCGGGCTGCGCCGGCGGCGAACAGCGCCCGCCCCAGGTGCGCGATCAGCGCGAAGCCGAGCAGGCCGGGCGCGAACGCCGTCAGGGCCACCGGCAGCGCCGACAGCGCCGGGCCGGCACCGCCCGCGGAGATCGCCGAGAAGAACGTGCCGACCGCCGGGGCCACCGCCACCAGCACGGCCGCACCGGTGCAGCCGGCGACCAGCACCACCCGCGTCGACCGGGTGAGCACCGAGCGGTAGCCGTCGACGTCGCCGGCGGCGTGCCGGTCGGCCAGCCGCGGGAACGCCGCCGTGGCCAGCGGCACCGCGAGCACGGCGTACGGCAGCAGGTACACGGCCTGCGCGTACTGGTAGGCGTTGAACGCGCCGGTGCCGCCCCACCGCCGGGTCAGCCACAGCGTCAGGGCCACCACCAGCTGCTGCGCCACCAGCCCGGCCAGCCCGGCGCCGGCCAGGCCCAGCGCCCGGCGTCCGACCCCGTCGTCGAAGCGCAGCGTCGGCCGCAGCCGCACCCCTGCCCGCGAGGCCGGCACGAGCAGCGGGAGGCTCAGCGCGACCACGCCCAGCGTCGTCCCGAGACCCAGCAGCAGCAGTGCGCCGTCGCCGGGCAGCCAGCCGTCGGGGTGCCGCGCGGTGCTGCCGGACACCACCGCGTAGAGCACGTAGACGGCGACCACCACGGCGCTCGACAGCAGCGGCGCGAGCGCGGGCCAGGTGAAGCGGTGGTGCGCCTGCAGCACGCCGGTCAGCACCACCGAGACGCCGTAGAGCAGCACCTGCGGGGCGAACGTCAGCAGCAGCAGGGACGTCGCCCCGCGCGCCGCCTCGCAGCCCGCCGGCACCAGGGCCCGCGAGAGCGGACCGCTCAGCGCGGCCAGCAGCACCGCGACCGGCACGAGCACGGCAAGCGCCCAGCCGAGCAGCGCGGACGCCGTGCGCGACACCTGCTCGCGGTCGCCGCGGCCGATCGCTCCCGCCAGCAGCGGCACCACCGCGCCGGCCAGCGCGCCGCCGGCGACCACCTCGTAGAGCACGTTGGGCACCGCGTTCGCCGCCGCGTAGGCCGACCCGACGCACTGGTTGCCGACGGTGGCGGCCTGCACCCCCCAGCGCCCGACGCCCACCACGCGGGAGAGCAGCGTGAGCGCGGCGACGAGCGTGGCGGCACCGGCCAGCCCGGCGACGCCGCCGCGACCCAGCCGGCTCACGACGACGCGCCGCCCGGCCCGCGGGTCACGTGCGCGGCCGACGGCC
>NZ_BAAHBM010000057.1:0-21924 GCF_054776675.1 Angustibacter aerolatus | reverse complement strand
CGACGAGCTGGCCGACCGAGCCGCCGCCGCCGTCGCCGGCCTGCCCGGCCGCGACGCGCTGCTCGCCGTCGCGGCCGCCTACCGCGGCTACGCCGTCGAGCACCCCGGCCGCTACGCCGCCACCCAGCTCGAGCTGCGCGACCCCCTGCCCGAGGTGGTCGCCGCCGGCACCCGGCACGCCGACCTCACGCGCGCCGTCCTGCGCGGCTACCGGCTCGCCGAACCCGACGAGACCGACGCCGTCCGCCTCCTGCACAGCACCCTGCACGGCTTCGTGTCCCTCGAGCGTGCCGGCGGCTTCGACCGCACCCCCCGCCCCGCCGACGCCTCCTGGGCCCGCGCCGTCGACGCCCTCGACACCACCTTCCGCACCTGGGCCGCCGCGGTCTGATCACGCCCGCTCGGTACCGCGCGCCACGTGAAGTCGGCTGCGGCACCGTTCGATGGGCGTGCACACCCCTGGAACGGTGCGGCAGCCGCAGGAGGGCCGGGCTGCGTCCGGCTCGCAGGCCGCACGAGTGCTCGGTGCCGGCACGCCCTCCTGCCCCCCAGGTTGGGTTGCCGCGCGCCACGTGAAGTCGGCCGAGGCACCGTTCGATGGGCGTGCACACCCGTCGAACAGTGCGGCAGCCACAGGAACCCTGCGGCTTTCGATCCCGGCGGCTCTGGTGGCTCGACGGGCGGCCGCCGCAACCAGCCGGCTCGCTCGCAGCCGCCAGGCCCAGGCACGGCACTCGGCCGACACCGCCGACGTCGCAGCCCCCCGATCGTCGTCCACAGTGGTGGTCCACAAGGGCCGCCTCGTCCACAGGACCCGGAGGCAGGGTGCCTGCGCACGCCGCGCCACCGCACGCTGCGCCGATGCAGCCACCGATGACACAGCGAGCGCACGGCCTGTTCACGACGGCGGACGCCTCCCGCGCCGGGTACAGCCCGCAGGAGATCGCCCGACGGGTCCGCCGCGGCGACTGGGTGCGGCTTCGCCGAGGTGCCTTCGTCACCGGCGACGTGCACCGGACAGCTGACGACGCCGAGCGTCATCGGATGCGCGCCCTGGCCGTGACGCTCAGGCTCACCGACCACGTGCTCAGCCACGTCACCGCCGCGGTCGTGCACCACCTGCCCGTGCCGGGACTGCCCCTGGACGTCGTCCACGTGACACGGCCGGGACGCCCGGGCGCCAGCCGGCTCGAGGCGGGGGTCAAGCACCACGTCTGCTCGCTGGCAGCCGATGACCGGACGACGGTCGACGGTCTCACCGTGACCGGTCTCGAGCGGACCGCCCTCGACGTGGCTCGGGGCTGGGACGGACGTGCGTCACTGCCCGTCGTCGACGCCGCGCTCGCCGGCGGCGCCGACGTCGAGCTGTTGCAGCGGCTGGCCACCACGACCGGCGACTGGCCGGGGTCCTCGCGGGCACGTCGGACGCTCGCCCTCGCCGACCAGCGAGCGGAGTCACCGGGCGAGAGCATCAGCCGCTGGACGTTCCACGCCGTCGGGCGGCCGCCGGACGAGCTGCAGCTGCAGGTCGAGACCGACCTCGGCACGTACCGGCCGGACTTCGCCTGGGTCGCCGCCGGAGTGCTCGGGGAGTTCGACGGAGCGGTGAAGTACGGCCGACTGCTGCGGCCGGGCCAGGACGTGGGTGACGTCGTGCTGGCCGAGCGACGGCGGGAGCAGGCGCTGGAGCGAGCCGGTTGGGTGGTCGTGCGCTTCACCTGGCGCGAGGTGCACGACGCAGACCTGGTCGGACGGCGCCTCGCTGCCGCGGTGCAGCACGCTGCGCGGCGCGGCCTCGCCAGACCCGGCCGTCTGCGCCCGGCCGACGTGGGGTGACCCTGTGCCTCCTGTGGCTGCGGCCCCGTTCGATGGGTTTGCACGCCCATGGAACGGTGCCGCAGCCAACTTCACGTGGCTCGCGCACGAGGGACGGGCGGGCGCACGAGGGGCGGGCGGTCGGGGGCGGGGTGGGCGGCGTGGGAACAAGCGCAGGAGGTTGAAAGTTCAATCAGCCATGACGACGACAGACACCACGCTGGCCGACCTGCTGCAGCTCGACCGGCACGCCCAGGACCTGCTGTTCCGCGAGGCGCGGACGGCGAACACGTTCACCGACGAGCCGGTGACCGACGAGCAGGTGCGGGCGATCCACGACCTGGTGCAGTGGGCGCCGACGTCGATGAACAGCCAGCCGCTGCGGGTGCTGCTGGTGCGGTCGGACGAGGCGCGGGCGCGGCTGCTGCCGCACATGGCCGAGGGCAACCGGGCCAAGACGGGGGCGGCCCCGCTGGTGGCGGTGCTGGCGGCCGACCACGACTTCCACGAGCAGTTCCACCGCACGTTCCCCCACTTCCCGGGGGCGAAGGGCGTGTTCGCGGACGACGAGGTGCGGGCCGGCGCGGCGACGCTGAACGGCACGCTGCAGGTGGCCTACTTCATCCTCGGGGTGCGCGCCGCGGGCCTGGCGGCCGGGCCGATGACCGGCTACGACGCGGCCGGGATCGACGCGGAGTTCTTCGCCGGCACCGACCGGCACGTGCTCGCCGTGGTCAACGTCGGCCACCCCGGCGAGGACGCGTGGTTCCCGCGCAGCCCCCGGCTCGGGTACGACGAGGTCGTCACCACCGTCTGACGCGCAACCCCGTTGCCGCACAGCGGATCCCGACGTACCGTTGACGTACACGGGAAAGGAGGTGGTCCGTACTGTGATTTCTCATCGGACGCGTGAGGTGGCTGCCCGCTAGCCGCCGTTCTACCCAGGACGGGCTCCTGAGATCCCTCCCACCGCGAGCAGCGGCCGGCGAGATCCAGGCAGTCACCGGAAGCCCGCAGGTTCGTCGCACCCCGTCCAGTGCGACGTCGGCACAGGCCGACACCTGCGGGCTTCTTCACGCCCTGACGCGGTCAGCCGCCGAGCGCGGAGGCCTCGCGGGCCAGCCGCTCGATGCGACCCCAGTCGCCCGCCGCCACCGCGTCGCGCGGGGTCAGCCACGAGCCGCCGACGCACGAGACGTTCGGCAGGGCCAGGTACGACGGCGCCGACTCGAGGGTGATGCCGCCGGTCGGGCAGAACTGCAGCCCGGGCAGCGGGCCCGACACGGCCGACAGGAACGCCCGACCGCCGCTCGGCTCGGCGGGGAAGAACTTCATGCCGGTGAGGCCGTGCTCGGCCAGCTCCATCATCTCGGTCATGGTGCTCGCGCCGGCCAGCACCGGCAGGCCGCTGTCGAGCGCCGCACCGAGCAGCCGCCTGGGCGACCCGGGCGTCACGAGGAACCGCGCACCGGCCTGGCGGACGGCGTCGACCTGGCCCGGCGTCGTCACCGTGCCGGCCCCCACGACGACGTCGGGTGCCTCCTGCGCGATGCGGGCGATGGCCCCGAGCCCCGCGGGGGTGCGCAGGGTGACCTCGATGATGCCGATGCCGCCGCGCAGCAGGGCGTTCGCGAGCGGCACGGCGTCGTCGACGTGGTCGATCACGACCACCGGGACGACGGGCGCGATGCCCAGCACGTCGCCGACGTCGCGCAGGTCGTCGAGGTCGGACGGCGGGGCGGCGGTCATCGGGCACTCTCCTGCAGGTCGGCGGTCAGGCTGTCGGCGGACGCACCGCGCGTCACGAAGCGGGCGCCGAACACGTGCGCCCCCTCGTCGGCCCGGCCGACCACGGCCCGCAGCGCGCCGAACAGCTCGCGCCCGGTGCCCGCGACCGGCTCGACCACCCGGGGTGGCACGACCCGAGCCTGCCACTGCGCCGCGTCGACCAGCACGTCGAGGGTGCCGTGCAGCGCGTCGAGGCGGACGACGTCACCGTCCTGCAGCAGCGCGATCGGGCCGCCGTGCACGGCCTCGGGCGTGAGGTGGATGGCGGCCGGGATCGCGCCGGACGCTCCCGACATGCGGCCGTCGGTGATGAGCGCGACCTGGAACCCGCGACGCTGCAGCACCGACAGCGACGGCGTCAGCTGGTGCAGCTCGGGCATGCCGTTGGCGGACGGGCCCTGCTCGCGCACGACGACGATCACGTCGCGGTCGAGCTCGCGGCGGCTGAACGCCTCGAGCACGCCGGTCTGGTCGGCGAAGACCCGCACGGGGGCCTCGACGACGAGGTGCTCGGGCGCCACCGACGACACCTTGACCACTGCCTGGCCGAGGCTGCCGCGCACCAGCCGCAGCCCGCCGTCGGGGGCGAACGGGTCGTCGGCCGGGCGCAGCACCGTGCGGTCGAGGCTGTCGGCCGGGGCGTCGCGGTAGGTCAGCTCGCCGTCGTCGCCGAGCACCGGCGTCCGGGTGTAGCGCTCGAGCCCGCGCCCGGCGAGGGTCAGCACGTCGCCGTGCAGCAGACCGGCGTCGAGCAGGGTGCGCACGAGGTAGGGCGTGCCGCCCGCGACGTGGAACTGGTTCACGTCGGCCGTGCCGCTGGGGTACATGCGGGCCAGCAGCGGGATCACGCGCGACAGGTCGTCGAGGTCGTCCCAGCGCAGGTCGATGCCGGCGGCCGCGGCCATCGCGACGAGGTGCATGGTGTGGTTCGTCGAGCCGCCGGTCGCCAGCAGGGCGATCGCGCCGTTGACGACCACCCGCTCGTCGACGACGTGGCCGATGCCGTACGGCGCGTTGCTCGCGGCGATCTCGGCCACCCGCTTCGTCGCGGCGGCGGTCAGCGCGTCGCGCAGCGGGTCGGTGGGGGCGATGAACGCCGAGCCGGGCAGGTGCAGGCCCATGACGTCCATCAGCAGCTGGTTGCTGTTGGCGGTGCCGTAGAACGTGCAGGTGCCGGGCGAGTGGTACGACGCGACCTCGGCCTGCAGCAGCTCGGTGCGGCCGATCTCGCCTGCGGCGTGCTGACGGCGCACCGCGGCCTTCTCGGCGTTCGGCAGGCCGCTCGCCATCGGGCCGGCGGGCACCAGCGCGGCGGGCAGGTGGCCGAAGGCGAGCGCCCCCTCGACGAGGCCGGGCACGATCTTGTCGCAGACGCCGAGCAGCAGGGCGCCGTCGAAGACGTCGTGGCTGAGCGCGATCGCCGTGGCCATCGCGATGACGTCGCGGCTGAAGAGGCTGAGCTCCATGCCGGCCCGACCCTGCGTGATGCCGTCGCACATGGCCGGGACGCCGCCCGCGACCAGGGCGACCGCACCGATGCCGGCGGCGACGTCCTTGATGTGCCGCGGGTAGGTCTCGAACGGCTGGTGGGCCGACAGCATGTCGTTGTACGAGGTGACGATGCCCAGGCTCACCGCGGCCTCGCCGACGAGGGCGGTGCGCTCGGCCGGGCCGCACGCCGCGACGGTGTGCGCGAGGTTGCTGCAGCCGAGGGCCGACCGCGAGCGGCCGGCGGCCCGGGCGCGCTCGATCATGTCGAGGTAGGCGATGCGGCCCGGTCGGCTGCGCCGCACGATGCGATCGGTGACCGCCTGCACGGCGGGGTGGACGGGCACGCGGGCGTGGCGTGATGCGGACATGCGGTGCTCCCTGGTCGTCGCCGGACCCCTGCGAGGGGGACGGACGGCGACGACGGCGCCCGTGTGACTGAGGTCACGCTACCCCGGCCCCCGCCGTCCGGTCGAGCACCTCGTCTCACGCGTCGGGACGCGTCGTCCGGCATGCGGGCACGGGTCAGGGCTGCAAGCGCTCCGCCCGCCACGACGCGGGGTCCGCCAGGTCGCCGTCGCCGGTGCGGCGGAAGGCGACCCGGTCGTGCAGCCGCGACTGCCGACCCACCCACAGCTCGACGACCTCGGGCACCACGCGGTAGCCGGTCCAGGCCTCCGGCGGTGGGACGTCGGTGGGCGAGCCGGTGTCGGGCCAGCGGGCCTCCTCCGCGGCGACGGCGCGCTCGAGGTCGGCTCGGTCGGCCAGCGGCTGCGACTGGCGGGAGGCGCGGGTGGCGACCTGCGACCCGCGCGGCCGGTGCGCGAAGTAGGCCGCGGCCTCGTCCGGCGTGGTGCGCTCGACCCGGCCGCGGGCCCGCACCTGCCGGAACATCGGGTGCCACAGCAGCACGACGGCGGCGTGCGGCTGCCCCGCGAGCTGCGCGCCCTTCGCCGACCCGCTGCTGCTGTAGAAGACGAACCCGCTCGGGTCGAGCTGCTTCAGCAGCACGGTGCGCGCGTCCGGCACGCCCTCGGCGTCGACCGTCGCGACCACCATCGCGCCCGGCTCGACGACCCGGTCGTCGGCCACCGCCTCGGCGTACCAGCGCTCGAGCAGCGGCCAGGGCGCGCCCTCGACCTCGCCGAGCAGGTCGCCGGCGTACTGCAGGCGGGCGTCTGGGTCGACCAGTGGACTGCTCACCCGCCCACCGTACGAGGTCTGGGAGGATCGCCGCCGTGGAGATCCCGGAGCACCTGCTGCCCGTCGACGGCCGGTTCGGGTCGGGCCCGAGCAAGGTGCGCCCAGAGCAGGCGCAGGCCGTGGCGGACGCCGGCCGGCACCTGCTCGGCACCTCGCACCGGCAGGCCCCCGTGCGGGCGCTCGTCGGACGGGTGCGCGCGGGCCTGTCCGAGCTGCTGCGGGCCCCGGACGGCTACGAGGTGGTGCTCGGCAACGGCGGCTCGACGACGTTCTGGGACGTCGCGACCCTCGGCCTGGTGCGCGATCGGGCCCAGCACCTGGTGCTCGGCGAGTTCTCGGCGAAGTTCGCGCAGGCCACCGCCGCCGCACCGTTCCTGGCCGAGCCGCACGTCGTCCGCTCCGAGCCCGGCACCCGGCCCGACCCGGTCGCCGACCCGGACGTCGACGTGCACGCCTGGCCGCACAACGAGACCTCGACCGGCGTCGTCCTGCCGGTGCAGCGCGTCGCCGGCACCGCGGCACCGGACGACGGCGGCCCGCTCGTGCTGGTCGACGCGACGTCGGCGGCGGCCGGGGTCGACGTCGACCTCGCGCAGTGCGACGCCTACTACCTGGCGCCGCAGAAGGGGTTCGCGTCCGACGGCGGCCTGTGGTTCGCGCTGCTCTCGCCCGCGGCGATCGAGCGGGCGCGCGAGCTGGGGGGCAGCGGGCGGTGGGTGCCCGAGTCGCTCAGCCTCACCACGGCGATCGACAACAGCCGCCTCGACCAGACGTACAACACCCCCGCGATCGCGACGCTGCTCATGATGGCCGCGCAGCTCGACTGGCTGCTGGGCAACGGCGGCCTGTCGTGGGCCGCCGCGCGCACCGCCGACTCGGCGTCGCGGCTGTACGGCTGGGCCGACCGCAGCGACTACGCCACGCCGTTCGTCGCCGACCCGACGCACCGCTCACCCGTCGTCGGCACCATCGACCTCGACGACTCGATCGACGCCGCCGAGGTCGCGAAGCAGCTGCGGCACAACGGGATCGTCGACACCGAGCCCTACCGCAAGCTCGGCCGCAACCAGCTGCGCGTCGGCATGTTCCCCGCCGTCGACCCGAGCGACGTCGAGGCGCTCACCGCCTGCGTCGACCACGTCGTCGCGCACCTGCCACGACGGCGATGAGCACGGTGCCGAGCAGCGTCACCGCCCCGACGACCGACCAGTCGAGCGGCCGCTCGCGGACGGCGTCGCGCACCACCCGCTGCGCCTGACCGACCCGCGTCGTCGCCGGGGTCTCTGAGCGCTCGGGCGCCGGCAGCCTCGGCAGCCGCACCCGCCACAGCGGCTGCACCTGTCCCTCCGACCCGGCGTACGCGTACCGGCCGTCGAGGGTGGCCGCGATGCTCTCGCCCTGCTGCTGCTCGGGCAGGTCGACCGACGCGAGCGAGCGCATCCGGCCCTTCGCCGGCGGGTCGTAGGCCACGACGCCGACGTAGTCGCGCACCAGCACGCGACCGTCGGGCAGCGCGGACGCGTCGGTGACGAACGACTGCGAGACCCGTGCGACCTGCTTCGCGAGCGCCGGGCGGGTCACCGAGCGGCCGGCCAGCGCACGGTCGACCGCCGACGACGGCACCTCGAGCACGCGCCCGCCGAGGAGCTCCTTGGTGATCAGCAGCAGCCGGTGGTCCGTCGTCCAGACCATCGCCTCGACGTCCGCCGGGCCGCCCGGGTAGCGCACCCGCAGCGACACGACGTCGGTCGACTGCGAGCGCACGCTGCCGGGCTCGTCGACCAGCCGCAGCACCACGCTCTCGCGCACCGCGGAGTTGTCGCCGGTGTCGCCGACCCACAGCACCGAGCGGCCGTCGGACGTCGTGCCCCCGGCCAGCGACTCGACGTCGCGGGCGTCGGTGCGCAGGGTCAGCACCGCGCGGGTGCGGCCGGTGCGCGGCGAGACGCCGAACACCCGCGCGCTGTCGCCGGAGTCGTTCGTCAGCCACAGCAGGTCGCGGTGCGTCGGGCTCGCCACCAGGTCGCTCTGCTCGCCGATCCGGTCGTCGCGGATCGTCGAGACACGTTGTGCTGCAGGGGGTTCGGACGACGTCGAGGCGGCCAGCCCCGCGAGCGCGAGGGCGGCCACGGAGCCAGCGATCACCCGAGCGCCCGGGTGACCTCGGCGTCGAGCATGCGCGCCAGCGCCGGGTGCACGCCCCAGTCGGCGGTGAGGGCGCGGTACTCGTGGCGCACCTCGCGGCGGGCGGGGGTGCCGGTGCGCACGGCCCGCACCATCGCGTTGCGCGGCGTGTGCCGGGAGTCGACGAACTCGACGACCTCGACCTTGTAGCCGAGCATCCGCAGCAGCAGCGAGCGGTAGGTGTCGGTCAGCACGTCGGCGAAGCGCTCGCGCAGGATGCCGTGCCGGGCCAGCGCGCGGTAGGGCTCGGGGGCGCCCGGTCCGGCGGCGAGCTGCCGCTGCACGTCGTGGTGGCAGCAGGGGGCGGCGAGCACCACCGGCGCCTCCCAGCGGACGGCCCGGGCCAGCGCCTCGTCGGTCGCGGTGTCGCAGGCGTGCAGCGCCAGCACGACGTCGGGCCGCTCGGTGACCTCGGCGTCGGCGATGGTGCCGACGGCGAACGACAGGCCGTCGAGCCGCGCCTCCCCCGCCAGCCGCTCGCTGCGTGCCACGACGTCCGGCCGGACGTCGACGCCGAGCGTGCGCACCTGGCCGGCCCCGAGCCGGTCGGTGAGCCAGCGGTGCGCCGCGAACGTCAGGTAGGCGTTGCCGCAGCCGAGGTCGACGACGCGGAGCGGTCGCACGGCGCCGTCCGGGCCGGTGCGGTCGGGCAGGCGGTCGAGGGCCGGCTCGAGCAGCCGCAGGAAGGCGTCGACCTGGCGGCGCTTGTCGGCGTCGGCACCGAGCACCGTGAACAGCGGGTCGGCCGGGTCGAGCAGGTGGTGCTTGGCGCGGTCGTGCGCCCGGGCCTCGACGCCGCGCCGGCTGGCGGCCGTGCGGTGCACCAGCGCGGCGCCCTTCTTGGTGACCCGCAGCTGCACGGTGGCGTCGACCGTCTCGACGTGCCAGTTGCCGAACGGCTCGGCCAGCAGGTCGTCGACGGCGGTGCCGGCCTCGTCGTACGGCAGGTTGCGGGTGGTCGCCTGCCGGCCGTCGTTCGTCACCAGCTGCAGCTCGCGGCCGCGCTTGAGGTCGACCGGCCGCAGCTCGGCGCGCACCACCGAGGGGTGCTCGGCGCGGCGGCGTCCGGCGGCGACCGCGCGCACGAGCCCGTCGGCGTCGAGCAGCATCGGTCGCAGGTCGGCGAGGGCGGCCTCGAGGGTCTGCGTCACCCGCCCATCGTCTCAGGGGCGGGCGGCCGTCTTCAGCCGGATCGCCGCAGCCTGCTGCGCGAGACCGCGCTTCAGCCACGGACCGAGCGGCCGCTCGACGAAGCGGTGGATCAGCCAGGCGAGCGTGAGCATCGACGCCGCGGTGAGCAGCAGCACCAGCGGCACCGGCAGGTGGAGGTACCGGCGCAGCACGCGGATCCAGAACCAGCCGAGGTGCTCGTGCACCAGGTAGAACGGATAGGTCAGGGCACCGGCGACCGTCAGCCACCGCCAGCGGGCGAAGCGGAACCAGCCCAGGGCGACGGCTGCGACGAGCGCGTAGCAGAGGGTCAGGCCGACGACGAGCCACAGCGCGTGCCGCTCGATGTAGACGCCCTTCGTGCCCGGCGGCCGCCACAGCGCGCGGATCACGGCGTTCTGGCCGAGCACCCAGCTCACGGCGACGATCCCCCACAGCAGCAGGTCGCTGCCGTACCGGTGCACCAGGTAGAGGGCGAGGCCGCCGCAGAAGAACGGCGCCCACATCGGCATCACGATCGCGTCGAGGAACGGCGCCTTCACCCCGTTCGCGACCACCGCAGCCACCAGCCAGAGCATCGCGAAGCCGACGACCCGGCGGTAGGTGACCCCCCGCCACACCACGAACAGCCCGAACAGCAGGTAGAACCGCGCCTCGACCCAGAGCGTCCAGTCGACGCCGATCACCCGGGGCGTGCCGAACGGCTGCTGCAGCATCGACAGGTTGACCAGCACCTCGTCGGCCCGGAGCGGCTTCTGCACGACCGGCAGCACGAAGCTCGCCGCGGTGATCAGCAGCACCGCCACCCAGTACGCCGGATACAGCCGCGCCACCCGGGACCGGAAGAAGTCGCCGAGCGTGCGGCCCCAGGTGCTCATGCAGATCACGAAGCCGCTGATCACGAAGAACAGCTCGACGCCCAGGTTGCCGTAGACCGTGACCTGCGACAGCGACGGGAACAGCTCGCGCGGCGACCGCCCCCAGTCCTTCGTGGTGTGCGAGATCGCCGTGTAGTGGAAGCACATCACCACCAGCGCCGCGAGCAGCCGCAGCCCGTCGAGCGCGTGCAGCCGGCTCTGCTCGCGCCCGCCCGGCCCGGTGGCGACGCGCTCGACGTCCGGACGGCGCGCCGTCTCGCTCGCCCCGGACGCACCGGTCGCGTCGCTCCCCTCCCCGGGCTCGGTGGCGGTCGCGGTCTGCGGCAGCAGCTGCGTCACGGGTGCCTCTCGTCGGGTGCGGGCAGGGAGCGTTCGCACGCTACGTGCGCGTCCGGGGTCGCCGTCAGGGCGCCGCGCGAGGTGTCGGGCACTGTTCACCGACCGGTCACCGCGCCGTCCGACGCCGCACCTTCGCTGGGCTGCGGCACCGTTCCAGGGGGTTGCACGCCCATCGAACGGTGCGCGAGCCGACTTCACGTGGCGCGCACCAGTGGGCGGCTCGATGCAAAGAGGTCTTGGCAAAGGAGTCTTTGCATCGATACCTTGGCGCCGTGAGCGACCAGCGACCCGACCAGCCGTCCGGCACGGCGCACCTCGACGCGCGCAACCTGCGGGGGGTGGCCCACCCGCTGCGGGTGCGCATCCTCGGCATGCTGCGGTCGGACGGGGCCGACACCGCGACCGGCCTGGCGAACCGGCTGGGGCTGAGCAGCGCGGCCACCAGCTACCACCTGCGCCAGCTCGCGGCGTACGGGTTCATCGTCGAGGACGCCGAGCGCGGCCAGGGGCGGGAGCGCTGGTGGCGGGCGGCGCACCGCTCGACGCGCATGGACGACATGGCGATGGCCGCCGACCCGGAGGCGAGCGAGGCGAGCGAGCAGTACCTGCGCGGCGTCACGCAGGTGTACGCGCAGCGGGTGCAGTCCGCGATGGACGAGCTGCCGTACCTGCCGCCGCAGTGGCGGGGCCGCGGCACGCTGAGCGACCAGGAGCTGCGGCTGACGCCGGACGAGGCCGACCGGCTGGCCGAGCGGCTGATGGCGGTGCTCGAGGAGTTCCGCCGCAGCGACGAGCCCGACGCGCCGGACGACGCCGAGCGGGTGGTCGCGCAGGTGCTGGTCTTCAAGCGGCCGGGCGACGGGCGATGACCTCCCCCGTCGCCGGAGCGGTCGCGGCCCCCGCGTCGCGGCGTCCGGCGGTCGCGCTGCTCGGCGCCTACGCCGTGTCGCTGGTGGGCAGCCGGCTGAGCATGGTGGCGCTGCCGCTGTTCGTGCTGCTCACGACCGGCTCGGCGACCCGCACCGGTCTGGTGGCGATGGCCGAGACCGCGCCGTACGCGCTGTCGACGGCCCTGGCCGGACCGGTCACCGACCGCGTCGGCACCCGTCGGGTGAGCATCGCGAGCGACGTGGCGAGCGCCCTGGTGGTCGGCGCGATCCCGCTGCTGCACGCGACGGGCCACCTGACGTTCACCGCGCTGCTGGTGCTGTGCGCGCTGGCCGGCACCTGCCGCGGGCCCGGCGACGGCGCGAAGTACGTGATGATCCCGACGGTCGCGCGAGCCGCGGGCATGCCGGTGGAGCGCGGCATCGCGTTCGCCGACGGCACCAGCCGAGCTGCCTCGGTGCTGGGGCCGCTCGGCGCGGCGGCGCTGGTCGGGCTGGTCGGGGCCGCCGGGGCCCTGACCGCCGACGCCGCGTCGTTCCTGGTGGCCGCCGTCGTGGTGGCGGTCGGGGTGCCGGCCGCCGTCGCCGCCATCGGGCCGGCCGAGCTCGACGCCGACGACCCGGACGCCGCCGGTTCCTACCGGGCGCGGCTGGCGTCCGGTGCGCGGTTCGTGCGGCGCGACGGCCTGCTGCGCTCGATCGTCGGGATGGTCTCGGTGACGAACCTGCTCGACGCCGCGTACGGCGGGGTGCTGCTCGCCGTCTGGGCGACCCGGCAGGGTGGCGGGGCGCCGCTGGTCGGCGTGGTCGCGGCCACGATGAGCGCCGGGGCGGTGATCGGCGCGCTGACCGCGGCCGCCGTGGGGCACCGGCTGCCGCGCCGGGCGACGTTCGGCTGGGGGTTCTTCCTCGTCGGGGCGCCGCGCTTCGTCGTGCTGGCGCTCGACGTGCCGCTGCCGGTGGTGCTCGTGGTGCTGTTCGTCGGCGGACTCGGCGCGGGCACGCTCAACCCGATCCTGGGGGCGGTCGAGGTCGAGCGGATCCCGGAGCACCTGCGGGCCCGGGTGCTGTCGCTGATGGGCAGCCTGGCGTTCGCGCTCATCCCGTTCGGCGGCCTGGTGGGCGGCCTGCTCAGCGACCACCTCGGCGTCCGCACCGCGCTGCTGGTGTGCGGCGCGGTGTACCTGGTGGCGACGACGCTGCCGGCCCTGCGCCCCGAGTGGCGCGAGCTGGACGCCGGACGCCGCCGGGCGGCGGAGGTGCCGGCACCGGGCAGCGCCCCCGCCCCGGCAGGCGCTCGTTAGGGTCGAGGCATGTCGCCTCGCAGCCGCCGCCTCGTCGTGAGCGGCGCCCTGGTGCTGCTCGTCGTCGTGGTGCTGGTGGGCGGGCTGCTCAGGTAGCCGTCAGGCCGCCGAGCGGCGGTCGGTCGCGGCGTCCAGCGCCAGCACCTCGCGGGCCGCGGCGCGCTCGGCGCCGGCGCTGGTGACCTGCAGGTGCGGGGTCCGGCCGAGCCGGTAGCGCACCCGCACACCCCGGGTGCGGACGACGTAGACCAACGCCACCAGGCCGGTGACCAGCGAGACCAGGCCGCCGATCAGGATGGTCCAGCGCGGGCCCAGCGTCTCGCCGACCCAGCCGACGACGGGTGCGCCGATCGGGGTGCCGCCCATGAAGATCGCCATGTAGAGGGCCATCACCCGGCCGCGCATCTCGGGCGCGACGCTGAGCTGCACGGTCGCGTTCGCGCTGGTCATCAGGGTCAGCGAGGCCAGGCCGACCGGCACCAGCGAGACCGCGAAGGTGCCGTACGTCGGCATCAGGGCCGAGACGGTCGCGAACACCCCGAACAGCAGCGTCGCGCCGATCACCAGCCGCAGCCGCGGCTTCTCGCGCCGGGCGGCCAGCAGCGCACCGCCGAGCGAGCCGATCGCCATGATCGAGCCGAGCAGGCCGTACTCGCCGGAACCCTTGTGGAACTGCGCGGTCGCCATGATCGCGGTGGTCATCTGGAAGTTCAGGCCGAACGTGCCGACCATGCAGACGATCGCCATGATCAGCACGATGTCGGGACGACCGCGCACGTAGGCGACGCCCTCGCGCAGCGCCCCCTTGGCACGCTGGCGCGGCGCCGGCCGCAGCTCGTGCACGCGCATGTGGGTCAGCGAGAACAGCGTGCCGGCGAACGTGGCGGCGTTCACCAGGAACACCGGGCCGGTGCCGACCCAGGCGATGAGCAGGCCGGCGATGCCGGGGCCGATGATGCGCGCGGCGTGGAACGACGCGCTGTTCAGGCCGACGGCGTTCGAGAGGTCCTCGCGCGGCACCATCTCGCTGACGAACGACTGCCGCGCGGGCGAGTCGAACGCCTGCACGACGCCGAGCGCGAGGGCGCACGCGTAGGCGTGCCACAGCTGGGCCTGGCCGGTCACGACGAGCAGCCCGAGCACCAGCCCGACGACGCCCATCGCCGACTGGGTCGCCAGCATCAGCCGCCGCTTGGGCAGCCGGTCGGCCAGGACGCCGGCGAACGGGGCCAGCAGCAGCACCGGCAGGAACTGCAGGCCGGTGGTGATGCCGACCGCCGCGGCGGAGTGGTCGGTGAGCACGGTCAGCACCAGCCAGTCCTGGGCGACGCGCTGCATCCAGGTGCCGACGTTCGACACGATCGAGCCAGCCGCCCAGAGGCGGTAGTTGAACGTGCGGAGCGCCCGGAAGGTGGGGCTCATCGGTCGCTCACCCGCAGCAGGATCGCCGCGGCCTCCTGCAGGGTCGCCCGCTCGTGCGGCTCGAGCTCGGCGAGCCGCTTGGCCAGCCAGGCGTCACGGCGCCGGCGGGTCTCGCGGATCGTGGCGCGCCCGGCGTCGGTCAGCGACATGAGCACCTGGCGACCGTCGGTCGGGTGGTCGGTGCGCGCGACCAGCCCGAGCTCCTCGAGCAGCCCGATGGTCCGGGTCATCGACGGCGGCTGCACGTGCTCGGCGACGGCCAGCTCGCGCGGCGTCGACGGCCCCTGCCGGTCGAGCACCGCCAGCACCGAGAACTGGCCCGGGCTGATCTGGTCGGTGCTCTCGAGGCGCAGGCGGCGGGAGGTGCGCATGACCGCGACCCGCAGCTCGGCGGCCAGCGCGGGGGCGCCGGGGGCACGGCGCGTGGTGGTACCTGACGTGGTGGCTCTGTCATCCATAGGATCGTTAGTCTAGCAAATGACCTCGAAGGCGCGACCCGGGCGCGTGCCTACTGCACGGCGAGGTCGAGCCGGGCCCGCAGCCGCGCGAGCACCGCCTCGTCGCCGACGACCTGCACGTGCGCGCCCTCGACGTCGCGCCCCCACAGCCACAGGTCGACGGCCTCGCCCGAGCCGCTGACCGTGGCGTCCGCTCCCGCGTCGTCGGGTGCGGCCGGCAGCACCTCGTGCCCGCCGTCCGGCAGGCGTACCAGCCAGCTGCTCCCCCCGGCCACCAGCAGCACGCCGCCTGCCGAGCCGCTGTCGTAGCCCGCGCGCTCGCGCACCCGCGGGTCGCCGGCGAACCAGTCGGCGACCTCCAGCGCGCCGTCCGCGCCGAGCCCGGGCACCGCGGGCGTCGGCACCAGCCCGGCCGCGACCTCGCCGTCGACCCGGTGCACGTACGCCTCGTGCGCCATCCGCCGGTACCAGAACGCCGTGGTCTCGTGACCGGGCAGCCAGGTCCAGCAGGCGGCGTCCGGCCCGAGGTCGCGCAGCCGCGTCGTGAGGTCGGCCACCACCTCGTCGTACCGGTCGAGCAGCTCGTCGTCCGGCGGGTCGGCCGGCTCCCACTCGCCGTCGGCCGGTCGTCGTCCGAGCCGCAGCGCGGCCACCTTGTGCGCGAAGATGTTGAGGCAGTGCCACACCAGGTCGCCGAGCGTCCAGCCCGGGCAGGTCGGCACCGCGGCCTGCAGGTCGCCGTCGCGGGCGATCGCCCCCAGGCGTGCGGCGTCGGCGGCGTACGACGCGAGCAGGTCGTCGGCGGACGGCGTGGGCTCCATGCCGCGCGACGCTAGCCGCCGCCGCCGACAGCCGCACGGCTCAGGGCTGGAGCAGCTCGAGGTCGTCGAGCAGGCTCGGGTGCACCGGCTGCCACCCCAGCACCTCGCGGGTGCGGGCGCTCGACGCCGGCTGGTCCATCGCGAAGACGGGGCCGAACGGGCCGAAGGTCTCCTCGGGCACCGACCGGACGGGCAGGCCGAGCCGTCGTCCGACCACGGCCGCGACGTCGCGCACGGCGTCGCCCTCGTCGGCCACCGCGTGCCACGCGGTGCCGGCCGGCGCCGACTCCAGCGCGAGGCGGAACAGCACCGCGGCGTCGCGGGCGTGCACCGCCGGCCAGCGCTGGCTGCCGTCGCCGGGGTACCCCGCGACGCCGGTGCGCCGGGCAGCCTCGGTGAGCAGGCCGGCGAACCCGCCGCGCCCGTCCTCGTGCACGGTGCGCGGCATGCGCACCGCCGAGGTGCGCACGATCTGGCCGGCCAGCGCGAGCAGGGCGGTCACGGTGCGGCCGCGCTGCCCGACGGGGCCGTCGGAGGGCAGCGGGTCGTCCTCGGTCGACGCGCGGCCGGGCACCCACGGCGTGCCCGAGACGGTGACGAGCGGCCGGTCGCTGCCGACGAGGGCGCGGCCGAGCACCTCGAGGGCGGCCTGCTCCTCGTCCATGCCGCGCGTCAGCGCCTCGGGGCTGGAGTAGTCGCGGCTGAACGCCAGGCTGACGACGCCCTGGGCCCGCTCGGCCCCGTCGCGCAGCGCGGCGAGGTCGTCGAGCGCACCGCGCCGGACGGCGGCGCCCGCCTGCTGCAGCGCGCGGGCGGACGCGTCGGAGCGGGCCAGCGCCTCGACGGTGTGACCGGCGCCCAGCAGCTCGGCGACGACGGCGGTGCCGATGGTGCCGGTGCCGCCGGTGACGAAGACGTGCACGGTGTGCTCCTCTGTGACGGGACTGATGTCCCATCACCGTAGCAGCGCGATGGGACCATTGTCCCGTCGACTAGGATGGCGCGGTGGCGCGATGGCAACCCGGGGCACGCGAGCGCCTGGTCGTGGCGGCCGTCGACCTGTTCGCCGACCAGGGGTACGACGTCACGACCGTCGCGCAGATCGCCGAGCGCGCCGGCGTCACGAAGAGCACCTTCTTCCGGCACTTCCCCGACAAGCGCGACCTGCTCGTCGCCGGCCAGGAGACGCTGGGGCGGCTGCTGGCCGAGGGCATCGGCGAGGCGCCGTCCGGGGCGACGCCGCTCGAGGCGGTGGCGGCGGGGCTCGAGCGGGCCTCGACGGCGATGGGCCCGGCCAACCGCGAGCTCGGGCCGCGCATCCGCGCCGCCGTCGCCGCCAGCACCGAGCTGCAGGAACGCGACGCCCTGAAGAGCGTCGGGCTCGCCGTCGCCGCGACCGACGCCCTCGTCGCCCGCGGCGTGCCCGAGCCCATCGCGCACCTCGCCGCCGAGCTCGGCGTCCTGGCGTTCAAGCGCGGGTACGCCGAGTGGTCCGAGGGCGAGCGCGCCGACGACGACGGGCTCGCGCCGCACGCGCTGGCCGCGCTCGACCAGCTGCGCGCCGCGAGCACCGCGCTGGGCTGACCCACCCGGTTGCCGCGTCGCCCGGTGCGACGTCTGATGGCGTCATGACCCTGCAGATGAAGGCGGTCGCCTTCGGCGGCATCGACCAGCTCCAGCCGTTCGACGTCGAGGTGCCCGCACCCGGGCCCGGCGAGGTGGCGATCGACGTCCGCGCCGCCGGCGTGAACCCCACCGACTACAAGGGGATCGTCGGCTACCAGGGCCGGGACGAGTCGCGACTGCCGCTGCCCATCGGCTACGAGGTCGCGGGCGTCGTGGCCGCCGTCGGCGACGGCGCCGCGCTCGCGACCGGGCCGGTGTCGGTGGGCGACGAGGTCGTGGCGTTCCGCGTGACCGGCGGGTACAGCGAGCGGCTGAACGTGCCGGCGCCCGACGTGTTCCACAAGCCGGAGCGGCTCGACTGGCCCGAGGCCGCCAACCTGTTCCTGGTCGCGGCGACCGCGGCCGACGTGCTGCGGGTCGTGCCGGTCGAGCGCGGGCAGACCGTCGTGGTGCACGGCGGGTCGGGTTCGGTCGGCGTCGTGCTGCTGCAGCTGCTGCGCGACGCCGGCGTGCGGGCGGTCGCCACCGCGTCGGCCCGCGGCGCCGAGGTCGTGCGCCGGTTCGGCGGCGAGCCGATCGAGTACGGCGACGGCCTCGAGCAGCGGCTGCGCGACGCCGCACCCGACGGCTACGACGCGGCGTACGACTGCGTCGGCACCGACGAGGCCCTCGACACCTCGCTCGCCCTCGTGCCGCGCGACCGCCTGGTGACGATCGCCGCGTTCCAGCGCGCGCAGGACGAGGGCTTCGTCGTCGTCGGCGGCACGATGCCCGAGAGCCGGGCCTTCCGCGACGAGGTGCGCCTGCGGCTGCTGGAGGCCGCCGGACGCGGCGAGATCGTCGTGCCGGTGGCCCGCACGTTCCCTCTGCGCGACGCCCAGGACGCGCTGCGCCTGCTAGCCGACGGCCACCCCGGCGGCAAGCTGGCGCTGATCCCCTGACGATCAGCCGACGCCGAGCACCGACTTGATCGGGTCGATGGCGAAGTAGACGACGAAGAGCACGGCGGTGATCCAGAGCAGCGGGTGCACCTCGGAGGCCTTGCCGCGCACCACCTTGATGAGCACGTAGGTCACGAAGCCGGCGCCGATGCCCGCGGTGATCGAGTAGGTGAACGGCATCAGCACGATCGTGAGGAACGCCGGGATCGCGATGTCGAGGTCGTCCCAGCTGATGCCGCGCACCTGCTGCATCATCAGGAACCCGACGACGACGAGGGCCGGGGTCGCCGCCTCGTAGGGCACCACGGCGACGAGCGGCGCGAGCAGGGTGGCGAGCAGGAACAGCACGCCGGTGACGACGGACGCGAGGCCGGTGCGGGCGCCCTCGCCGACGCCGGACGCCGACTCGATGTACGACGTGTTGCTCGAGACGCTGCCGACGCCGCCGGCCACCGCGGCGAGCGAGTCGACCACGAGGATGCGCTCGGCGTTCGGCGGGTTGCCCTCGTCGTCGAGCAGGTCGGCCTCCGCACCGATGGCCACCATCGTGCCCATCGTGTCGAAGAAGTCGGCGAGCAGGAGCGTGAAGATGAGCAGCGCCGCGCTCACCACGCCGATCGCCTTGAACGAGCCGAGCAGGTCGAAGTGGCCGAGCAGCCCGAAGTCGGGGACGTCGACGATCGTGTCGGGCAGCTTCGGCACGTTCAGGCCCCAGCCGGTGGGGTTGACCAGCTTGCCGGTGGCGTCGGTCTGCGAGCCGACGTGCCCGACCGCCTCGATGATCACCGCGAGCACGGTGGCGCCGAGGATGCCGAACAGGATCGCGCCGCGCACCCGCCGCACCATCATCACGATGATGGCGAGCAGGCCGACGACGAACACGACCGACGGCCAGCCGGCGAGGAACCCGCCGACGCCGAGCTCGACCGGGGTGGGGCCGGCGGGCTTGCGCACGAAGCCGGCGTCGAACAGGCCGATGATCGTGATGAACAGGCCGATGCCGACGCTGATCGCCGTCTTCAGCTGCGTCGGCACCGCGCGGAAGACCGCCGTCCGGAACCCGGTGAGCACCAGCACCAGGATGATGACGCCCTCGATGACCACCAGGCCCATCGCGTCGGCCCACGTCATCTTCGGCAGCGTCGCGATGCCGAACGCCACGAAGGCGTTGAGCCCCAGGCCGGTCGCGAGCGCCAGCGGGTAGTTCGCGACGACGCCCATGAGGATCGTCATGACCCCGGCGACGAGCGCGGTGGCGGCCGCGACGAGCGGCAGGTTCGGGGCGTCGCCGCCGCCGAGGAAGTGGCCGGTGCTGTCCTGCGCGGTGCCGATGATGAGCGGGTTCAGCACCACGATGTAGGCCATCGTGAAGAACGTGACGAACCCGCCGCGCAGCTCGCGGGCGACGCTCGAACCGCGGGCGGAGATGCGGAAGTAGCGGTCGAGCGCGCCGGTCGGCTCGGTGCTGCGCGGCGACGTGGTGGTGCTGGACGACATGCCGGTCCCTTCGGGCGGTGGGCCGACGGCGGGGGGCGGTTCCCGGCCGGGCGGGCCGCATCTTGCCACGCGCGTGGGTCCACCGTGTTTCGCCGACCACGCGCTGGTCACGCCGTAGGATCGCGGCGTGGCCGACCCCGCACCGCACCCCGAGTCGGGGCAGGACCTGCAGCCGATCGGCGTCGACACGATCCCCGTCGTCTGGGCCGGCGTCGCCGTCTGGGTGGTCGCCCTCGTCGTCACGCTGCTGGTGCCGGCGCTGCACCGCGCCGACCGCGACTGGTGGCCCTGGGCCTGCGTCTCCGGCATCGGCCTCGGGCTGATCGGGCTGCTCTACCTGCACCGCGGCCGCGGCAACGCCGCCATGGCGCACGGCGCCCAGGACTGAGCAGCTAGCCGGCGGCGTCCTCGACGGCGACCTGCACCGCGGACGCCGGGTCGGCGAGCACCTCGGCGATCGTCCAGCGCGCGGCCCACGAGCCGGCGGCCCAGGCCAGCGCCCGGGCGAGCCCGGCGAGCGTCGCGGCGTGCGGGTGACCGGTGTCGTCGACCCACCACTCGACGTCGTGGCCGTCGACCTGCAGCTCGTCGTGCTCCGTCCACTCGGTCGGCGCGCCCGGCAGCACCGCCCGAACCCCTTGCGGCACAGGCGTTCTCGAGCCGTCGCTGGTGAGCACGCCGGAGGCGACCTCGCTCGCCAGCCGGACGTCGAGCAGGTCGGCCAGCCGCTCGGCACCGCGGGCAGGGGCCACGACGAGTCCACCCAGGTCGGTGCGCTGCAGCCAGCGCGGGTCGTCGGCCACGACCGCGTCGCGCGGGTGCACCAGCGCGGTGCCGTCGCCGCGCAGCACCCGCACCCTGGCCGGTGGGTCGACGTCGAGGTCGTCGCCGGCGTCCGCCAGCAGCGCCCAGGCCTTGAGGCAGGCGGTCACCGGCGGGTCGCGGCGGTCGTCGCCGAGGCGGTCGAGCAGCACCGGCAGCACCGCCGACGGCGGCTCACCGGCCCCGGCGACGCCGAGCGCCGACCGCACCGCAGGATCGAGGTCGCGCACCCACGCCGGTGCCGGGTCGAGCAGCCCGTCGAGCTCGGCGGCGACGCCCTCCACGGTGCCCGCCGACCCCAGGCGTCGTCCCAGCCACCAGGCGGTCGGCGGCGGCAGCGCGCCGCCGTCGCGCCGGCGCACCGGGTCCACCAGGGCGCGGCGCGAGACGGGGTCGGCGGCCAGCGCACGCACCACCTCGGGCCACGCCGCGTCGAGCACGACGTCGAGGTCGCGCACCGCCACCACCTCGCCGAGCTCGTGCCCGTCGGCCAGGTCGAACCACTCCTCCAGGCCCGCGACGTCGGCCAGCTCGTCGGGCGGGTCAGCGGGGTCGACGTCGGCCGCCCGCACGACGGCGAGCAAGTCGAGGACGCCGACGGCGACAAGAGCCTCGCGCGGCCAGGCGTCGACGACCCGCTCGTGCAGCAGCCCGATGTCGTCGGGGTCGAGCACCCGCGCGGCCAGCGACCCCGGGAGCGCCAGCGCTCCGGCGGGTGCCGGGTCGTCGTCGGCGTCGGGCAGCGCGAGGTCGGCGAGCCACGGCAGGTCGCCCGGCGCGAGCGCGTCACCCGCGGCGGCCACCAGCCCGAGCACCGCGGCGGCCACCTCGGCGGGGTCGTCGGCGTCCGGGCTGTCGTCGACGGCGGCCCGCACCGCCGGGTCGTCGAGCAGGCCGCGGGCGGTGGCCGGCGTGGCACCGAGCCGGGTCAGCAGCGGGTGCGCCGCCTCGGGGTGCACGAGCCGCAACCCCCACTGCCGCAACGGCTGCAGCACCTCGGGGGCGAGCACGTCGTCGAGCAGCAGCAGGCCACGCACCCCGCGCACCAGCCGTCCGTCGGCCAGCGGCACCGGCAGCGCACCGAGCGCCTCGCGGCCGGCCGAGTCGTCGGCGAGCGGCGCGAGGCCGACGTAGAGGGCGTGCCACCAGGTCGGCTCGCCGGTCAGCGGCAGCCGGTCGACGACGTCGGCGAGGCCGACCGGCTCGACGCCGAGGTCGAGCAGCCGCGACCGGGCGCCCGGTGGCGCGGCCACCAGACCGGCCAGCACCGGTGCGAGCGCC
>NZ_BAAHBM010000056.1:0-22217 GCF_054776675.1 Angustibacter aerolatus | reverse complement strand
GCCTGACCGGCAGGCGCCGACGCGCCAGGACCACGCCACGACCGCGCCGCGACCGCGCCGCGACCGCGGTGCGACGCGGCCGCTGCGGGTGGTGCCCCGTACGGTTGCCGCGTGCCGTCGTCCGCCGACCCCAGCGCCCGCAGCGGCGAGGCCGAGGCCGTCGAGCTGCTGCACCTGTGGGGCGTGCGGCCGCGGCAGGTGCCGGCCGCGGTCGCGCGGATGGCCACCAGCCGGCCTGCGCTGCGCGGCACCGAGGGCCTGACCTTCCGCAAGCTGCTGGGCACCGGCGACGGGCGCACCTTCACCGCGCGCGACGCCGACCCGCTGCACTGGGGGCTGCTCACGGTCTGGCGCGGGTCGCCGTACGCCGACGCGTTCACCACCTCGCACCCCGCCGTCCGCAGCTGGCGGCGCATCGCGCACGAGGAGCTCGTGGTGCGGATGCGCCCGATCGTGTCGCGCGGCACCTGGGCCGGCCGCGAGCCGTTCGGCCGCCCGGTGCCGCGCCGCGTCGACGGACCGGTCGCCAGCCTCACCCGTGCCCGCATCCGCCCGACCCGGGCCGCGGCGTTCTGGCGCTCGGTGCCGCCGGTGTCGGCCGACCTGCACCGCGTCGACGGCCTGCGCCTCGCGGTCGGGGTGGGCGAGGCCCCGGTCGGGCTGCAGGGCACCTTCAGCCTGTGGCGCGACGGCGCCGCCCTGCAGGAGTTCGCGCACGGCCGGTCGGCGCACGTCGACGTGGTGCGGCGGACGCCGGAGGAGGGCTGGTACGCCGAGGAGCTGTTCGCCCGGCTGCAGGTGCTCTCGGTCGACGGCACGTTCGGCGGCGCGACCCCGTGACCGCCGACGCGGTGCACCACCCCGCCCGGACCGTGGGCGACGTCGGCCCGGCCCGGCGGCTGGCGAGGGTGCTCGCCGCCGCCGCGGTGCTGGCCCAGATCGCCTACCCGCTGCTCGACGGCGCCGCCCTGCGGGCCGACACGATCGCCACGGTGCTGCTGTTCGCCGCCGCGTCGGTGACGCACTGCGCCGCCACCCGCGGCGTGCGGGCCGCCGTCCTGCTGCTGGCGCTCGGCGGCGGGGCGGGCCTGCTCGCCGAGGCGGTCGGGGTGGCGACCGGCGTCCCGTTCGGCAGCTACGCCTACGCCGGCACGCTCGGTCCCCAGGTCGCCGGCGTCCCGCTCATCGTGCCGCTCGCCTGGGTGATGATGGGCTACCCCGCCCTGGTGCTCGGACGCCGGCTGGGTGGCGCGCACGACGCGCGGGTGGTGCTGCTCGGCGGGCTGGCGCTGGCCGCCTGGGACCTGTTCCTCGACCCGCAGATGGTCGCCGCCGGGCACTGGACGTGGCAGTTCCCGGTGCCCGCGCTGCCCGGTGTGCCGGGCATCCCGCTCACCAACTACGCCGGCTGGGTGCTGGTCGCCCTGGTCGTGGTCGGCCTGCTGCACCGGGCGCTGCCCGAGCCACCCGCCGACGCGCCCGCGCCGCACGACGTGCCGGCCGCGCTGCTGGCCTGGACCTGGGCCGGGTCGACGTTCGGCAACGCCGTCTTCTTCGGCCGGCCGGGTGTCGCGCTGTGGGGCGGCGTCGCCATGGGCCTGCTGGTGGTGCCCTACCTGCGCTCGGTGCACCGCGCCCGCGCCCGGCGTCCCAGGGCGCCGGCGTGAGGCGCCTCGACGTCGTGACCTGGGTCGCGTCGGCGGGGGCGGCCGCGCTGACGCTGCACGGCGCCCTGAACGGCACCCGGTTGCGGACGCCGCCGACCGACCCGCCGCCGTCCGCGGAGTGGGTGTCGGTGCTGCTGCCGCTGCGCGACGAGGAGCACCGCGCGGAGCCGGCGCTGCGCGCGCTCGTCGCCGCCCTCGACCAGCTGGGCCCGCGGTCGGAGCTGGTGGTGCTCGACGACCGCTCGCGCGACGGCACGGCGGCGCTCGTGCGCCGCGTCGTGGGCGGCGACGCCCGGGTGCGGCTGGTGACCGGCGAGCCGCCGCCGGCGGGGTGGCTCGGCAAGCCGTGGGCCTGCGAGCAGCTGGCCCGCGAGGCGCACGCGGCCAGCACCTGCCTGGTGTTCGTCGACGCCGACGTGGTGCTCGAGCCGCACGGGCTGGCCGCCACGGTGGCGCAGCTGCGCGAGGCCGGGCTCGACCTCGTGTCGCCCTACCCGCGGCAGCTCGCGCACACCACGGCCGAGCGGCTGGTGCAGCCGCTGCTGCAGTGGTCGTGGCTCACCACGCTGCCGCTGCGACTGGCCGAACGGTCGCCGCGGCCCTCGCTGAGCGCGGCGAACGGCCAGCTGCTCGCCGTCGACCGCGCGGCGTACCTGCGGGCCGGCGGGCACGCGGCGGTGCGCGACCAGGTGCTCGACGACGTCGCCCTCGTGCGGGCGGTCAAGGCCACCGGCGGCCGCGGCGGCGTCACCGACGGCACCGGGCTGGCCAGCTGCCGGATGTACGACGGGTGGGCCGACCTGCGCGACGGGTACGCGAAGTCGCTGTGGTCGGCCACGGGCTCACCCGCCGGGGCCGTGGCCACCACCGGCGGGCTCGGCCTGCTGTACGTGTGGCCCGCGGTCGCGGCCGCGACCGGGTCGCTGCCCGGCGCGCTCGGCTACGCGGCAGGCGTCGCCGGCCGGGTGCTCGCCGCCCGGCGCACCGGCGGTCGCTCGTGGCCGGACGCCCTCGCGCACCCGCTGTCGGTCGGCGCCCTCGGGTACCTCACGGCGCTCTCGTGGCGCCGGAAGCGGCGCGGCGACCTGCGCTGGAAGGGCCGGCCGGTGGCGGTCGACGCCGCTCCGTAGACTCCCGCGGGTGGCGCGCGTCGTGGTGGTCGGAGCCGGCATGGGCGGCCTGGCGGCGGCGGCACGGCTGTCGGCCCAGGGGCACGAGGTCACCGTCTGCGAGCAGGCCGACGTCGTGGGCGGCAAGCTCGGCTGGTTCGAGCGCGACGGCTTCGGCTTCGACACCGGTCCCAGCCTGCTGACGCTGCCCGCCGTCTACCGCGACCTGTTCCTGAAGACCGGCCCGGCCCTGGGGACGGTGGTCGAGCTGCAGCCGGTCGACCCGGCGTTCCGCTACCGGTTCGCCGACGGCACCTGGCTCGAGCTGCCGAACGCCTCCCGCGGGCGGCTCACCGCAGCGCTCGACGACGCGCTCGGCGGGGGCGCGGGTGCGCAGTGGGCGGCGTTCATGGACCGCGCCAGCCTGATCTGGGACGCGACCCGCGAGCCGTTCCTCGAGTCGGCGCTGGGCGGGATGCCTGCCCTGCTGCGCAGCTCGATGCGGGTGCGCGACCTGCGCACCGTCGCCCCGTTCACGTCGCTGCGGCGGCTGGGCACGCGCTACCTCGACGACCCGCGGCTGCGGACGCTGCTCGACCGGTACGCGACCTACACCGGCTCCGACCCGCGCCGGGCGCCGGCCGCGCTGGCCACCGTGCCGTACGTCGAGCAGACCTTCGGCGCCTGGTACGTCGCGGGCGGGCTGCGCCGGCTCGGCGAGGCGCTGCACCAGCGGGTGCTCGACACCGGGGCGAGCGTGCGCACCGGCGCCGACGTCACGTCGATCGGGCTGGCCGGCGGGCGGGTCGACCACGTGCTGCTGGCGGACGGCGAGCGGCTGCCGGCCGACGTCGTGGTGGCGAACGCCGACGCCGCGCACCTGTACGGCGACCTCGTCGAGGGCCCGCAGGCGGCCGCGGCCCGACGCGCGCTGGCCCGCACCACGCCGTCCCTGTCGGGCTTCGTGGTGCTGCTCGCGCTGCGCGGGCGCACCCCGGGGCTGCGGCACCACACCGTGCTCTTCCCCGACGACTACGACGACGAGTTCGACTCGGTGTTCGGCACCGGCCCGCACCGCGGCCGGCCGCGGCCGGTGCCCGACCCCACCGTCTACGTCAGCGCGCCCGACGACCCCGCGCTGCGGCCGGACGACGCGCACGAGTCGTGGTTCGTGCTGGTGAACGCGCCGCGGCACGCACCTGACGACCCGGCCGCCGGCGTCGACTGGGACGCGCCCGGCCTGGCCGCGTCGTACGCCGACCGCGTGCTCGACGTCATGGCCGCCCGCGGGCTCGACGTGCGCGACCGGGTGCTGTGGCGCGAGGTGCGGACGCCGGCCGACCTGGCTCGCGGCACCCGCGCCGTCGGCGGGTCGATCTACGGCACGTCGAGCAACGGCGCCCGCTCGGCGTTCCTGCGGCCGTCGAACGCCTCGCCGGTGCCGGGGCTGTTCCTCGTGGGCGGGTCCGCGCACCCCGGCGGCGGGCTCCCGCTCGTCGGGCTGTCGGCGGCGATCGTCGCCGGGCTCGTCGGCCGCGCCTGACCCCTTCCGCGCGTCGACCCGCTCTGCAGCTCGCGAGAGCGGGTTCACGCGCGCACAGCGGGCTGACGCGCGGAAAGGGGTCAGCGCAGGCGGCGGCGCAGGACGACGACGAGCTGGGTCAGGCCGACGACGCCGGTGAGCGCCCAGCCGACCAGGCCGAGCAGGCCGAGCCGGTCGGCCCACTCGGGGCGCACGCCGGCGCCGAGCGCGAACATCAGCGCGATCGCCACCCGGGTGGGTCGCTCGCCCACGGTGACCACGGCGACGTCGGTCAGGCCGGCAGCGGCGGCCCGGGCCCGCAGGTACTCGTGCAGCAGCGACACCAGCGCGCAGCCGGCGGCCAGCCAGCCGACGGCCGCGGCGTCGTCGTCGAGGCCACCGAGCGCCAGCAGCCCGGCCACGAGCAGCGTGTCGGCGACCCGGTCGCAGGCGGCGTCGAGCACGGCGCCCCAGCGGGTGGCGGCGTCGCGCATCGTGGCGACCGCACCGTCGACGCCGTCGAGCAGCCCGCCGACCAGCACGACGCCGGCGACGGCCAGCGGCCACCGCGACCCGGCGAGGGCGAGCGGCACGACCGCCGCGCAGACCAGCACGCCGAGCACGCTCACGGCGTCCGGCGGCACCCGCAGGGCGGCCACCGGGCGGGCGGCCAGGTACACCAGCGACAGCCACCAGCGAGCGACGCCGTGACTGGTGTCGGCGCCGCCGTGCACCTGCGACCAGCGCCGCAGGTACTCCTCGCGGGTCATCTCAGGCGGGCACCGCGAGTCCGAGACCCTCGTAGATCTCGAGCGTCGCGGTCGAGCGGTTCAGCGTGTAGAAGTGCAGGCCGGGCGCGCCGGCGTCGAGCAGGTCGCCGCAGAGCCGGGTCGCGAGCTCGATGCCCTTGGCCCGCACGCGAGCCGGGTCGTCGCCGACCGACTCGAGCTCGTCGACCACCCACCCGGGCACGTCGACGCCGGACAGCTGCCCGAACCGGTGCACCTGGGCGAGGCTGGTGATCGGCATGATGCCGGGCACCACGGGCAGGTCGCTGCCGGCCGCGCGCAGCCGGCGGACCAGCCCCTCGTAGGCGGCCGGGTCGAGGAACAGCTGGGTGATCGCGAAGTCGGCACCGGCCTCGGCCTTCGCCACCAGCACCCGGGCGTCGTGGTCGAGGTCGGGCGACTCGGGGTGCTTGTCGGGGAACGCGCCGACGCCCACGCAGAAGTCGCCCATCGAGCGCAGCAGCTCGACCAGCTGCACCGCGTGGTCGAGGCCGTCGGGGTGCGGCTGCCACGGCGCGCTCGGGCCGCCGGGCGGGTCGCCGCGGATGGCCACCACGTTGCGCACGCCGGCGTCGGCGTACTGCCCGATGACCTGCCTCAGCTCGGCCACCGACGCGCCGACGCAGGTCAGGTGCGCCACCGGGGTGAGCGTCGTCTCCTGCGCGATGCGCTCGGTGATGCGCACCGTGCGGTCGCGGGTCGAGCCGCCCGCACCGTAGGTGACGTCGACGAACGTCGGGTGCAGCCGCTCGAGCCGGCGCAGCGCCGTCCACAGCTGGGCCTCGCCGGCGTCGTCCTTCGGGGGGAAGAACTCGAACGAGTAGGACCGACCGCCCTCGGCCAGCAGCTCGCGCAGGCTCTCGTGCACGGTCGGCTCACCGCCGAGCCGCGTGGAGGGCAGACCGAGCGCCATGGGAGCAGCGTAGAACCGCGCCACCCGCATCGGGTCATGGTGCCCGGGTCGTGGACGCCGCATAGGCTCCCGGCACGGGCGGTCGCGCCCGTTGGCCCCGAGTCGAGAGAGGTCGCGTGCCACACCCCCTGGACGTCGAGGACCTGCGCACGCGGGTGCAGAAGGCGCTGGACGACCACGTCAGCACCCAGGCCCGGCGGCTGGAGGAGCTCGGCCCGGACGTCGCGCCGATGGTCGACTGCATCAGCGACCTGCTGCGCGGCGGCAAGCGGCTGCGCCCGGCGTTCTGCTACTGGGCCTGGCGCGGTGCGGGCGGCGAGGACCGGCACGAGGTGCTCGAGGCGGCGGCGTCGCTCGAGCTGTTCCAGGCCGCGGCGCTGCTGCACGACGACGTCATGGACGACAGCGACACCCGGCGCGGCGCCCCCTCCGCGCACCGGCGGATGGCCGTGCTGCACCGCGGCAACGGCTGGACCGGCGACGGCGAGCGCTTCGGCGAGGCCGCGGCGATCCTGGCCGGCGACCTGTGCCTGTCGTGGAGCGACGAGATGCTCACCCGCAGCGGCCTGCCGGACGACGCGCTGGCCCGCGGCCGCGAGGTGTTCGACCTCATGCGCACGCAGCTGATGGGTGGGCAGTACCTCGACGTGCTGGAGCAGGTGGTGACCGAGGCCACCGACGGCGCCGGCAGCCTCGAGCGCGCCCGCCGGGTGATCCGCTACAAGAGCGCGAAGTACACCGTCGAGCACCCGCTGCTGCTGGGCGGCGCGCTAGCCGGTGCCGACCCCGCGCTGCAGGCGTCGTACAGCGCCTACGGCCTGCCGCTCGGCGAGGCGTTCCAGCTGCGCGACGACGTGCTCGGGGTCTTCGGCGACCCCGAGCAGACCGGCAAGCCGGCGGGCGACGACCTGCGCGAGGGCAAGCGCACCGTGCTGGTGGCGGCGACCCTCGAGGCCGCCTCGCCCGCGCAGGCGGCGGCCGTGCGACGACGACTGGGTGACCGGCACCTCGGGCCCGACGACGTCGAGCTGCTGCGCTCGATCATCGTCGACACCGGGGCGCTCGACCGCGTGGAGGCGATGGTGCTCGAGCTCGTGGCGGAGGCCGAGGCGGCGCTGGCGGCGGCCGACGTCGCCGACCCGGCCCGTCAGGTGCTGGCCGACCTGGTCGGCACGGCGACGGCGAGGCAGGCGTGAGGGGGCCGCGCACGGTCCGCGGCGCCACCGACCACGTCGTGGTCGTCGGGGCCGGGCTCGCCGGGCTCTCGGCGGCGATGCGGCTGGCCGGTGCCGGACGCCGGGTCACGCTGCTGGAGCGCGAGACGCAGCCGGGGGGTCGGGCCGGGCAGGTGCGGCTCGAGGCGCCCGACGGCGCGGGCACGTACCACGTCGACAACGGGCCGACCGTGCTCACGATGCCCGACCTCATCGCCGACTGCTTCGACGCGCTCGGCGAGGACATGGCCGACTGGCTCGAGCTGGTGCCGGTGGCGCCGCTGTACCGCAGCTTCCACGCCGACGGCTCGCGGATCGACGTGCACGCCGACCCCGTGGCGATGGCGCAGGAGCTGCGCGAGACGTGCGGCCCGGCCGAGGCGGCCGGCTTCGAGCGCTACGTCGACTTCGTGTCGAAGCTGTACCGCTACGAGATGCGCGACTTCATCGACCGCAACATCGACTCGCCGTTCGACCTGCTGACGCCGAACCTGGCCCGGCTGGTGGCGCTGGGAGGGTTCCGCCGGCTGGCGCCGAAGGTCGAGCAGTACCTGCACGACGAGCGCACGCAGAAGCTGTTCTCGTTCCAGGCGATGTACGCCGGGCTGTCGCCGTACGAGGCGCTGGCGATCTACGCGGTCATCGCCTACATGGACTCGGTGGCGGGGGTGTTCTTCCCCAAGGGCGGCATGCACGCGGTGCCGGTCGCGATGGCCGCCGCGGCCGAGAAGCACGGCGTCGACATCCGCTACGGCACCACGGTCACCCGCGTCGAGCACTCCGGCGGTCGCGCGGTCGCCGTGCACACGGCGGACGGCGAGCGGGTCGCCGCCGACGTCGTGGTGCTCAACCCCGACCTGCCGGTGGCGCACCGCGAGCTGCTCGGCCGCTCGCCGTGGTCGGTGCGCCGGCTGCGCTACTCCCCCTCGTGCTACCTGCTGCTGGCCGGCAGCACCCGCAGCTACGAGCACACGGCGGTCGGCGGCGCGCACCACACGATCCACTTCGGCCGCTCGTGGAAGGGCGTGTTCGACGACCTGCTCGGCGGGCGGCTGATGAGCGACCCGTCCGTGCTGGTCACGAACCCGACCCGCACCGACCCCTCGCTCGCACCGCCCGGCCGCGAGATCTACTACACGCTGTTCCCGACGCCGAACCTCGACAGCGACCTCGACTGGCGGCGCATCGCGCCGGCGTACCGCGACCACGTGATCGCGACGCTCGAGGAGCGCGGCTACGAGGGCTTCGGCGACGCGATCGAGGTCGAGGACGTCACGACGCCGCTCGACTGGGCCGCCCGCGGCATGGAGCGCGGCGCACCGTTCGCCGCCGCGCACTCGTTCGGGCAGACCGGACCGTTCCGCCCCGGCAACCTGTGGGGCGAGAACGTGGTCTTCACCGGCTCGGGCACCCAGCCCGGTGTCGGCGTGCCGATGGTGCTGGTGTCGGGCCGGCTGGCCGCCGAGCGGGTGCTGGGCCACGACCCGGCGTACCGCTCGCGAGCCTGGCGGTGACGAGCGCACCACCGGCACGGCAGGATGCAGCGGTGCCCGACGCGCCCGATCAGTCGACCCGTGCCTCCCGCCTGCCGCGCCCGCTCCGCGTGCACGAGCGTGCGCTCGACGCGGCCGGGATCACCGACCCGTGGCTGCGGCAGGCCTACGAGACCGCCCGGCTGGTGAACGCCGAGCACGGCCGCACCTACTACCTGTCGGCGCTGCTGCTGCCCGCCGACCGGCGTCCGCACGTGTACGCGCTGTACGCGTTCTCGCGGTGGGCCGACGAGTTCGTCGACTCGCTCGAGGCGCCCGACCCGCAGGGCCTGCTGACGTGGGGCGCCGAGGCGCTCGACGGCCTCGAGCGCGGGACGTCGAGCGACCCGGTCGTCGCGGCGGTCGCGCACACCGCCCGCGAGCTCGGCATCGAGCGGCAGCTGTTCGAGGACTTCCTGGCCGCGATGCGCCAGGACATCGACGTCACCGACTACGCGACGTACGACGACCTGCGCGCCTACATGTGGGGGTCGGCCAGCGTCATCGGGCTGATGATGCTGCCGGTGCTCGGGCCGCTGACCCCCGACGCCCGCGAACCGGCGATCGCGCTGGGCGAGGCCTTCCAGCTGTCGAACTTCGTGCGGGACGTCGGCGAGGACCTCGACCGCGGCCGGGTCTACCTGCCGCAGGAGGACCGGGCCCGGTTCGGCGTCACCCGCGCCGACCTGGAGTCGCGGGTGGTCACCGACCGGGTGCGCCGGCTGCTGGCGTTCGAGATCGAGCGCTGCCGCGAGCTGTACGCCGTGGCCCGCACCGGCGTCGCCATGGTGCGCCCCGAGAGCCGCCCGTGCCTGGAGACCGCGATCGCGCTGTACGGCGGGATCCTCGACGAGGTCGAGGCCGCCGACTACCACGTGCTCGACCGCCGGGTCAGCGTGCCGAACCGGCGCCGCGCCGCCGTGGCCGGCCCGGCGCTGCTGCGTGCGGTGCGGGCGCGCCGCGAGCGGACCCGCTGGCGGACCGCCTAGCCCCGAGCAGCCTGCCCGGCGCGGCGGCGGCCCCAGAACACCCACCACGCCAGCGACTGCAGCACCAGCGCGAAGCCGAAGGCGACGTCCTCGACCGGCGCGAACAGCACCCGTCCGTGGCCGAAGGCGACCGGCTGCGAGCCGCCGAGCACCGCGTCGCCGTCGTAGCGCACGATGCCCCGGCCGGTGAGCCAACCGTTCGTGAGCAGCTGGAAGAACAGGACGATCGCGTACGACACCCAGAACACCTTGCGCCCCAGCAACCGGGTGCGCAGCACGACCAGGTCGAGCAGCACGCTGAGCGGCACCGCCACCAGGCACAGCTGGGTGTAGGTCACCGCGGGTCGCCCGGCTGCTCGGGCGGCTCGTCGCCCACCGGCCAGCCGCGGACGGTGCGCACCGCCTCCAGCGTCAGCACCGCCGCGAGCGGCACGACGACGAAGAACGCGACCTCCTCCAGGGGCAGGCCGCCGGGCAGCCGGACGGCGAGCACCTGCGCGGGGTCGAACGTCCAGTGCCCGCGGGCGACGGCGTAGAGGTCCCAGAGCACGAACAGCGGCAGCACCGGCAGCACGGTGAGCAGCAGCCGCCGCCACCTGCGGTACACGCCGACGTGCAGCACCAGCTCGAGCGGGGCGGTGCCGGCCAGGCAGAACACGAGCATGGCGACGTACCCGAGGTGCCGCACGGACGACCCGGTGCCTAGAACGCGAGGGCCTGCGCCCGGCGGCGCACCTCGGTCTTGTGGCCGCTGTGCAGCGCCTCGATCGGGCTGCCGCCCTGGATGCTGTCGTCGGGCGTGAACAGCCACTCGACGGCCTCGGCGCCGGTCAGGCCCGAGTCGGCGAGCACGCTGACCGTGCCCTGCAGGTGGTTGACCGGCGCGTCGCCGTCGAACAGCCGCGCCGGCACGCTCAGCACGCGGCGCTCCCCGCGGCGGACGGCGAGCAGCAGGCCGTCCTGCAGCATCCGCCGCACCTTCCCGACGTCCGTGCCGAGCCGCTCGGCGACGTCCGGCACGGTCAGCCAGTCGCCCACGAGCGCGTCCAGCGCGTCCGTGGCGCCGCCCGCTGCCTCGGCTCCGGCCGGGTCGGGGGTGTCCTCGGTGCCTGCGGGTCGGTCGACGGGGCTGGGTGCAGAGGTCGGGTCGGCCACGCGTCCAGGGTGCCACAGCACACGGTCGGCTACCCTGCTGCATCGAACCGTGCGTCACACCCGTCACTCGCGTCACAGGAGATCCCGTGCCCGTCGTCACCCCGGCCATCGCCGCCGTCGCCGGCGCACCGCTGCTCCTCGCCGGCTGGAGCCAGGTCACCGTCCGCGACGGCGACACCCTGTGGGACATCGCCAGCGCCCACCGCACCGACGTCGGCACCCTGGCCCGGGCCAACCACCTCGCCGACGGCGGGCACCTGCTGCACCCCGGGCAGGTGCTGCGGGTGCCGGCGGCGAAGGGCACCGCGCAGCACGCCCGCGCGGCCCGGGCCGCCGCCGAGCGCCGCGCGACGTCTGCGGCGCGCACCACGGCGTACCGGGTGCGGTCGGGCGACACGATCAGCGACATCGCGCTGCGGCTGCGGGTCTCCCCCGGCACCCTGCTGCGGCTGAACCACCTCGACGCCCGCGGCCGCATCTACGCCGGGCAGCGGCTCGCCGTGCCGGCCAAGGCGGTCAAGGCCGTCAAGCGCTCGACCACCCGCACCGCCGCCGGCCTGACCACCGCCACCGTGGTCGTGCGCAGCGGCGACACGGTGGGCGGCATCGCGGCGGCGCACGGCACGACGGTCGCCGCCGTCCTGAAGCTCAACCACCTGCGTGCCGCGTCGCTGCTGCAGATCGGGCAGCGCCTGCGGGTGCCGACGAGGCAGCGCTTCTCGGCCGACACCTTCGAGGGCCGCACCTACGCCTCGGCCGTCGTGCGCGCAGCCGCCCGCAACCGGGCCGTGCTCGCCGACCGCTCGGTGCCGAGCCGGGCCGCCACGCGCGCGCTGGTCGAGCGCACCGCCCGCCGCTACGGCGTCGACCCCGCGCTCGCGGTGGCCGTCGCCGTGCAGGAGTCCGGGCTGCACCAGCGCCAGGTCTCGGTGGCGAACGCGATCGGCGTCATGCAGGTCATCCCCTCGTCCGGCCGGTGGGCCGAGACGCTGGTCGGGCGCCACCTGGACCTGCTCGACACCGGCGACAACGTGACGGCCGGCGTCGTCATCCTGAAGTCGCTGCTGCGGTCCGCCGACACCCGGGCGCACGCGATCGCCGGCTACTACCAGGGGCTCGGCTCGGTGCAGCAGCACGGGATGTTCGCCGACACGAAGCGCTACGTCGCCTCGATCGAGCGGCTCGCCAGCGGGCGCTGAGGTGCCGGGCCGGACGCCGGGGCGACCGTAGACTCCCGCCGTGGGCGCCAGGGTGGCCGATCCGCTCGTCGGGCGCGTGCTCGACGGGCGCTACCTGGTGCGCTCGCGCATCGCCCGCGGCGGCATGGCGACCGTGTACCTCGCGGTCGACCAGCGACTCGACCGCGAGGTCGCCCTCAAGGTGATGCACGCCGGCCTCGGTGACGACGAGGAGTTCGTGCGCCGCTTCACCCAGGAGGCCCGCTCCGCCGCGCGGCTGAGCCACCCGGGCGTCGTGCAGGTGTACGACCAGGGCGAGCACGACGGCGTGGTGTTCCTCGCGATGGAGCACGTGCGCGGCCGCACGCTGCGCGACGTCATGGACGAGCGCGGCCCGCTGAGCCCGCGCGAGGCCCTCGACGTGCTCGAGCTGGTGCTCGACGCGCTCGCCGCGGCGCACGCCGCCGGCATCGTGCACCGCGACGTGAAGCCCGAGAACGTGCTGGTCGCCGACGACGGCCGCACCAAGGTCGCCGACTTCGGGCTCGCCCGGGCCGTCGACAGCGCCACCACCAGCCAGACCGGGCTGCTCATCGGCACCGTCGCCTACCTCGCACCCGAGCAGGTCGAGCGCGGACGGGCCGACGCCCGCAGCGACGTGTACGCCACCGGCGTGCTGCTGTTCGAGCTGCTCACCGCCACCAAGCCGTTCAGCGGCGAGACCGCCGTGCAGATCGCGTTCCAGCACGTCACCAGCCAGGTGCCGGCGCCCTCCTCGCGGTCGGCGCAGGTGCCCGCCGCGATGGACGACCTGGTGGCCGCCGCCGCCGCCCGCGACGCCGCCGACCGGCCGGCGGACGCCCGCGAGCTGCTGATGCTCGTGCGCGAGACGCGGCACCGGATGCCCGGCACCGACCTCGACCGGCGCGCCGAGCGGCCGGAGGGCCAGGAGCCGGAGCCGGGGCCCGACGGGGACCCGGAGGACGATCACGGTGCCGCTCGGGCGGGCGACACCACCCGCGGCCTCGACACGAGCGGCCACGCCGGCACGGTGCGCCTGCAGCTCGACGAGCACGCCGGTGCCACCGCGCTGCCCGGGCCGCGGCGGCGCCGTCCGCGTCGTGGCGTCGTGGCCCTGGTCGCCGTGCTGCTGCTGGCTGCGCTGCTCGGCGTCGGCGGCTGGTACCTCGGGGCCGGCCCCGGCGCCTACGCCGTGGTGCCCCCGCTCGCAGGGACCAGCCAGGACGCCGCCACCGGCGCGCTGCGCGCCGCCGGCCTGTCGTCGGACGTCGCCACCGCCTTCAGCGAGACCGTGCCGGCCGGCGAGGTGGTCGAGGCCGATCCGGCACCCGGCCAGCGCGTGCGCAAGCGCACCGCCGTGCAGCTGACCGTCTCGCGGGGCAAGGAGCGCTTCGAGGTGCCCACGGTCACCGGCGGCAGCGAGCGGGCGGCCGGTGACGCCCTGACCGCGCGCAACCTCGTCGTCGGCGACGTCACCCGGCGCTACGACGAGCGGGTGCGCAAGGGCCGGGTGCTCACCCAGTCGGTCGCGCCCGGCACCAGCGTCCGCCGCGGCACCAGGGTCGACCTGGTGGTCAGCCGGGGACGGCAGCCGGTCACCGTGCGGTCCACCGTCGGCAAGGCCGGTGACGCCGCGGTGGCGGCGCTGCGGGCCGCGGGCCTCGACCCCGTGGTGAGCGAGGCCTTCGACGACGAGGTGCCCGACGGCGACGTCGTCTCGCAGACCCCCGCGAAGGGCACGCTGTTCAAGGGCGACCGGGTCGAGCTCGTGGTCTCGAAGGGCCCGCCGCTCGTCACCGTGCCGCGGGTGGTCGGCACCCAGGCCGGTCCGGCCGAGCAGGCGCTGCGCGCGGCCGGGTTCGACGTCCGCGTGCGCAAGGTGCTCGGCGGCTACTTCGGCACGGTGCGCTCGCAGAGCCCCGACCCGGGCGAGCGCGCGCCCCGCGGCAGCACCGTGACGCTCACCGTCGTGTAGCGGGCGCGTCCTCGAGCAGGAAGCGGCGCAGCACCGGCGCCACGGCCTCCGGGCGACCCCGGTCGGACCGGTTCTGCGTCGCCCCGTGGTCGGTGCCGTCGAGGTCGACGCGCTCGGCGCCGGGCACCACCTCGGCCAGGGTCTGCACCGCACGGCGCAGGTACGGGCGGGTGCGGGTGCCGGCGAGCAGCAGGGTGCGCGCCCGCACCGCCGCCAGCTCGCCCTGGCGCCCCAGGTTCGCCCGCACGACGGCGACGACGGCGGCCGCGTCGGTCGCCAGCTCGAGCGCGGACGCCGGGTCGCCCTGCCCCCGCCCGCCGCGCAGCATCCCGCGCGCGGCCAGGGCCAGCACCCCGGTGGGCAGCCCGAACAGCCACGGCGGCCCCATCTGCGACACCTGCACCGCGATCGCCGTCGCGCGATCGAGCCGCCCGGCGGCGTGCGCCTCGTCGAACCGGTCGAGCCGCTCGAGCAGGGCGCTGCCGCCGTCGTCGCCGACGTACAGCGGCGGCTCGAAGGCGGCGAGGTGCGTGAGGACCGGCCCGGTCGCGGCGGCCGCACGCAGGGCGAGCAGCGCGCCCGAGCTGATCCCGAGCACCCGGGTGGCGCCGGTGGCGCCGAGCGCCGCGACCACGTCGGCCACCTCGCGACCGGCGTCCGCGTCGCCGGGCTGCCACGGCCCGCTGGTCCCCCGGCCGCGCCGGTCGAGCAGGTGCACCTCGAGGTCGTCGCCGAGCAGCCGCGCCAGGTCGAGCTGGCTGCGACCCGACTGCATGGCGCCGTGCACGACGAGCACGCCGGGACCGCTGCCGAGGCTGTGCACGCCGAGCCGGCGTCCGTCGTCTGCCGTCAGGTGGTGGGTGCGCGGCGCTAGCGTCATGACAACATCTTAGCGACTAAGAGGTCTGTAGACTAGGGCGGTGCCCCGACCCACCGCCCGACGCGCCGCGCTGCTGCAGCGGCTGTGGGTGCTCGACCAGGAGTCCAGCCTCGAGACGGCGCTCTTCCACGCCGACGCCGCCGCCGCGATGGGGCTCGGCGTCACCGACACCAAGGCCCTCGGCATCCTGCAGCGCGACGGGGCGCAGACCGCCGGGCAGCTCGCCGCCCGGCTGGCGGTGACGTCGGGTGCGGTCACCGGCGACGTCGTCCGGCTCGCGGCCCGCGGTGTCGCCCGCCGCGGCACCGACCCGGCGGACGGGCGCCGGGTGCTGGTGCAGGCGGTGGCGCAGCCGACCGACGCCGGGTCGCCGTACGCGGCGATCGGCGCGGCGTTCAGCGCGCTGTACGCGCGCTACTCCGAGGAGCAGATCGCGTTCCTGGTGCAGCACACCGAGGACTCCCTGGCCCTGCTGCGCGAGGCGCGCGCCGGGCTCGCAGCACCATGACGCCCACCGCCACCGGTCAGGAGGCGGCGCGCGCCGCCAGCATCTCGGCGACGAGGAAGGCGACCTCGAGGCTCTGCTGGTGGTTCAGCCGCGGGTCGCACACCGACTCGTAGCGGGTCGCCAGGGCGGCCTCGTCGATCTGCTCGAAGCCGCCGAGGCACTCGGTGACGTCGTCGCCGGTCAGCTCGAGGTGCACCCCGCCCGGCACGGTGCCGAGCGCCGCGTGCACCTCGAAGAAGCCGCGCACCTCGTCGACGATGTCGTCGAAGTTGCGCGTCTTGTACCCGGTGGGCGACTCGAACCCGTTGCCGTGCATGGGGTCGCAGATCCACAGCACCTGCCCGCCGGCGCGGTCGACGGTCTCGACCAGCCGGGGCAGCGCCTCGCGGATGCGCGGCGCACCCATCCGCGTGATGAACGTCAGCCGTCCCGGCTCGCGGTCGGGGTCGAGGCGGTCGATGAGCGCCAGCACGTCGTCGGGCTCGGTCGAGGGGCCGAGCTTCACGCCGATCGGGTTGCGCACGCGCGAGAGCAGGTCGACGTGCGCGCCGTCGAGCTGCCGGGTGCGCTCACCGATCCACAGGAAGTGCGACGAGACGTCGTACGGGTCGCCGGTGCGCGAGTCGATGCGGGTCAGGGCGCGCTCGTACTCCAGCAGCAGCGCCTCGTGGCTGGCGTAGAACTCCACGCCCCGCAGCGCCTCGAAGTCGGCGCCGCAGGCCGCCATGAACTTCATCGCCTTGTCGATGTCGCGCGCCATCACCTCGTAGCGCGCCTTCGCGGTGTTGCCGACGAAGCCGCGGTTCCACTCGTGCACGCGTCGCAGGTCGGCGAAGCCGCCGGTGGTGAACGCGCGGATGAGGTTCAGCGTCGAGCTGCTCGCGTGGTACGTGCGCAGCAACCGTGCCGGGTCGTGCTCGCGACCCTCGGGCGTGAAGGCGTAGTCGTTCACGGCGTCGCCGCGGTAGGCGGGCAGCGTCACGCCGTCGCGGGTCTCGAGGTCGCTGCTGCGCGGCTTGGCGAACTGACCCGCCATCCGGCCCAGCTTGATGACCGGGGTGCTCGCGCCGTACGTCAGCACGACCGCCATCTGCAGGATCGTCTTGACCCGGTCGCGGATGTTGTCGGCCGTGGTGCCGGCGAACGTCTCGGCGCAGTCCCCGCCCTGCAGCACGAACGCCTCGCCGCGCGCGGCCATCGCCAGCCGGGTGCGCAGGTCGTCGCACTCCCCCGCGAACACCAGCGGCGGCATCGAGCGCAGGGCCGCGGTGACCGAGTCGAGGTCGGCCCCGGCCGGGTAGCTGGGCTGCTGGGCGGCCGGCAGCGTGCGCCACGAGTCGAGCCCGCCTGCGCCGGCGCCCGCGGGCGCGTCCACCAGGTCGTCGAGGTCGGTGGTGCTCACCCGGTCAGCGTACGTGGCGGGTCCGCCACGCACGGACGGCGTCCGGATGCCGGGACGTCGTGCCCAGCACCCGGACGCCGTCGCGTGGCGCGCCTCGGCCGATCAGCCGAAGAAGACCTGCGCCTCGTCGTAGCGCTCGCGCGGCACGGTCTTGAGCTCGGCGGTCGCCTCGGCGAGCGGCACCAGCACCACGTCGGTGCCGCGCAGCGCCGCCATCACGCCGAAGGTGCCTGCGTGCACGGCGTCGATCGCCGCGAGCCCGAAGCGCGTCGAGAGCACCCGGTCGTACGCGGTGGGCGTGCCGCCGCGCTGCACGTGCCCGAGCACCACGGCCCGGGACTCGGTGCCGGTGCGCTGCTCGAGCTCGTCGGCGAGCCAGGTCGCGATGCCACCGAGCTGCACGTGCCCGAACGCGTCGAGCTTCTCGTGCTGCGCCGACTCGCGGCCGCCCTCGGGCAGCGCGCCCTCTGCGACGACGACGAGCGGGGCGTGCCCCCGGTCGGAGACCTGCTTGCACCAGCCGGCCACCTGCTCGACGTCGAAGGGGACCTCGGGGATCAGCGTGACGTCGGCGCCGCCGGCCAGGCCGGTGTGCAGCGCGATCCAGCCGGCGTGCCGGCCCATCACCTCGACGACGAGGCAGCGGTGGTGCGACTCGGCGGTGGTGCGCAGCCGGTCGACCGCCTCGGTGGCGATGGAGACCGCGGTGTCGAAGCCGAACGTGTAGTCGGTGGCGCCGAGGTCGTTGTCGATGGTCTTGGGCACGCCCACGACCGGGATGCCGTCGTCGGTCAGCCGCTTGGCCACGCCGAGCGTGTCCTCGCCGCCGATGGCGACCAGCGCGTCGATCCCGAGGTCGGCGAAGTGGCCGCGGATCTGCTCGAGGCCGCCCTCCTCCTTGTACGGGTTCGTGCGCGACGAGCCGAGGATCGTGCCGCCGCGGGCCAGGATGCCGTCGACCTCGTCGAGCCCGAGCGGCAGCGTGGCGCCGGTCATCGGCCCCCGCCAGCCGTCGCGGAACCCCACGAACTCGTGCCCGTACCCCGTGCCCTTGCGGACCACGGCGCGGATCACCGCGTTGAGCCCCGGGCAGTCGCCGCCACCTGTCAGTACTCCGATGCGCATGCCCTCGACCCTATGGGCTGGCCGCTCTCGACGCACCGCCCCACGCGGCCGAGGACCCGCCCACGCCGTAGGTTGCGGCCATGACCTTCTCGATCGTCGGACGCGACGGTGACGCCTACGGGGTCGCCGTCGCCAGCAAGTTCCTCGCCGTCGGCGCCGCGGTGCCCGCGGCCGTGGCCGGTGTCGGCGCGGTCGCCACGCAGGCCTACGCGAACCTCACCTACCGCGGCGACGGCCTGGCGCTGCTGCGCGGCGGCGAGCGGGTCGCACCCGTGGTCGCCGCCCTCACCGCCGCCGACGAGGGCCGCGACCAGCGTCAGCTCGGCGTCGTCGGGCCGGACGCCGGGGCGACCTTCACCGGGCCGGGCTGCAGCGACTGGGCGGGCGGCCGGGCCGGCGCCGACTACGCGGTGCAGGGCAACATCCTGCTCGGCGAGGACGTCGTCGACGAGGTCGAGCAGAGCTGGCTCTCGACCGCCGGGCAGCCGCTCGCCGACCGGCTGCGGGCCGCACTGGTGGCGGGCGACGCCGCCGGCGGCGACAAGCGGGGCCGGCAGAGCGCGGCGCTGCTCGTCGCCCGCCCGGGCGCCGGGTACGGCGGCGACGACACCGAGGTCGACCTGCGCAGCGACGAGCACCCCACCCCGGTCGCCGAGCTCGGCCGGATGCTCGAGCTGCACCGCCTCTACTTCGGCGAGGCCGACGAGGCCGAGCTGCTGCCCCTCGAGGGCGCCGTGGCCGACGAGACCCGCCGGCTGCTGGCCGGCCTCGGGTACGACGACCCCGACCTCGAGCAGGCGCTCGACGACTGGGCCGGCTCGGCGAACTTCGAGGAGCGGCTGCGTCCCGGCCGCCTCGACCCCGTGGTGCTCGAGCAGCTGCGGCTCGGCCGGCGCTGACCGACGTCGTCCTGGTCGTCGCCGGGTCAGCCGGCGAGCGTCCGGTCAGCCCGCGGCGCGATCGTCGTCCGGCTCGCTCGCGCGGCGCAGGTCGGCGTCGGCCGCCGGTGCGTCCTCGGTGACGTCGAGCGCCTCACCGGCCGCACCGAGCGATCCCTCGCCCGCGTCCGCCGCGTCCGGCGCGTCGGTGACGTCGAGGGCGGGCGACTCGTCCTCCGGGTCGCCCGGCAGCGCGACGGTGCGGCCGCGCCGGGCGGCGGCCAGGCGCTCCTTCATCGCCGCGGCGTACACGTCGACGTACTCCTGACCGCTGAGCTGCATCAGCTCGTACATCAGCTCGTCGGTGATCGACCGCAGCACGAAGCGGTCGTCCTCCATGCCCTCGTAGCGCGAGAAGTCGAGCGGGGCGCCGATGCGGACGCCGACGCGGGTGATGTGCGGGATCGTGCGGCCGATGGGCTGCGCCTTGTCGGTGCCGACCATCGCGACCGGGATCACCGGCACCTTGCCCTCGAGCGCCATCCGCGCCACGCCGGTCTTGCCGCGGTACAACCGGCCGTCCGGCGAGCGGGTGCCCTCGGGGTAGATCCCGAGCAGGTCGCCGCGGCGCAGCACCTTCAACCCGGTGCGCAGCGCGGCCTCGCTGGCCCGGCCGCCCCCGCGCTCGATCGGCAGCTGGGCGGCGAGGCGGAAGAACAGCGCGGTGGCGCGGCCCTTGGGCCCGCGGCCGGTGAAGTAGTCGGCCTTCGCCAGGAACGTGACCTGCCGGTCGAGCACCAGCGGCAGGAAGATCGAGTCGGAGAAGGACAGGTGGTTGCTGGCGAGGATCGCGCCGCCCTCGGCGGGGACGTGCTCGAGGCCGACGACCCAGGGCCGGAAGACCAGTCGGACGAGCGGTCCGAGGACCACGGACTTCATCAGCCAGTAGAACACCGCACCTGCCCTTCGTCCGTTGCTCCGTCCGCCTGTGAACTGTAGGGCACCCCTCGACCTCCACCCACCTGCGTGGGACGATGACGACGCCGCCTGGACCGCCTGGACCACCCGGTCCCGCCCAGCCGCCGAGGAGGTCCCGTGCCCGTCCTGCCTGGTGCGCAGCCGTGGAGCAGCGACGGCGGTGACGTCGGCGCGCTGGTGCTGCACGGGTTCACCGGATCGCCCCAGGGCGTGCGGCCGTGGGGCGAGGCGCTGGCCGCGGGCGGGCTCACCGTGCGGGTGCCGCGGCTGCCCGGGCACGGCACCACCTGGCAGGAGCTGAACACCACCCGCTGGGCCGACTGGTACACCGCCGCCGAGACCGCGCTCGTCGAGCTGCGCTCGCGCTGCTCGACCGTCGTCGTCGCCGGGCTGTCGGTCGGCGGCGCGCTCGCCCTGGCCCTCGCCGAGCTGCGCGGCGCCGACGTCGACGCCATCGCCCTGGTCAACCCCGCCGTCCGCTTCGACGACCCGCGGCTGCGGGCGCTGCCGGTGCTGAAGCACCTGGTGCCGTCGCTGTCCGGCATCGGCAGCGACATCGCGAAGGAGGGGGCGGTCGAGCTGGCCTACCCGCGGCTGCCGCTCAAGGCGCTGCACTCCGTCGTCGGCGGCATCGCCGAGGTGGCCCGCGAGCTGCCGCGCGTCACCCAGCCGCTGCTGGTGCTGCACTCGCCGCAGGACCACGTGGTGCCGCCGTCGAGCAGCGAGCTGGTGCTGTCGCGGGTGTCGAGCAAGGACGTCACCGACGTGGTGCTCGGCCGCAGCTACCACGTCGCGACGCTCGACCACGACGCCTCGACGATCGAGCACGAGACGCTGAAGCTCGCGCAGCGGGTGGCGGGCTGACGTGGCCGCCGACCGACCGGACGACCGTCCGGACACCAGCGGCGACCCCGACGTCGACGCCGCCTTCGCGCGGATCGTCGCCGGCTTCGACCAGCCCGCCGACGTCGACGGCGGGGTGCCGCGCTGGCCGGTGCTCGAGGACCTGCCTGACGACGAGGCGACGGCCCGTCGACGCCGTGCGGACGCCGACGACCGCGGTCCGGACGCCGACGACGCGGGGGACGGCACCGCCGGGGCTCCCGACGCGTCGGACGGCGACGCGGCCCCGGGCGCAGGCCGCGGCCCCGCCACCTCGGGCGACCGGGCCAGCGACCGGCGTCCGGTCGAGCGCCCCGACGACGCGAACCCGATCGGCCGCGAGCACGCACCTGACGCGCCGGAGGCCGCCGAGCCGCTGCGCCCGCGCCCGCTGCCCGGGCCGGCCGAGCTGTCGGCCCGCGACTGGATCGCGATGGAGCCCGAGGAGGGCTACGTCCCGCCCGAGCCCCCGCCGCTGCCGCGCGGCGACCTCGTGAGCCGGCTGGCGTGGGCCGGTGTGCTGCTCGGACCGCTCGTGCTCGTCGTGGCCGGGCTGTTCTTCCGCGACCTCGGCCGGCTGTGGCTGGCGCTCGCCGGGCTGGCGTTCATCGGCGGCTTCGTGACGCTCGTCGTCCGGCTGCCGGCGCACCGCGACGACGACGTCGACGACGACGGCGCGGTCGTCTGACCCGACCGGTGCGTCAGGCGGCCCCGACGAACAGCTGGCCCGGCACGCTCAGCCGGGGGTGACCTCGAGCTCGGCGACCAGCGGCTGGTGGTCGCTGGCCGACCGCACGAGCGGTCCACCCGGCGAGCGCAGCGACAGCACCCGCACCTGCGGCGACACCAGCAGCGCGTCGATCCGGCGGTGCGGCGACCGGCTCGGGTAGGTCGGCGTCGCGGCACCGGGCAGGTCCAGGGCGGCGTCGCGGCCCAGGGCCTGCAGCCGCGCCCACGACGGGCCGTCCGGCGGCTCGTTCAGGTCGCCGGCCAGCACCACCGCGCCGGGCAGGGCGGTGACCCGGCCGACCACCCGCCGGGCGTGGTCGGCCCGTTCCTCGGGACGCAGCGGCAGGTGCACGCTGAGCACGGTCAGTCGGGCGCCGCCCACCTCGACCAGTGCCAGGGCCACCCCGCGGGTGCGGGTGAACGGGCCGCGCACCGGCAGCCGGGCCGCCTCGCGGTGCAGCACCCGCGCGCCGGGGGCGACGAGGACGGCGGTGCCACCGGTCCCCCGGCCGCCCACCACGGGCAGCAGCCCGGCGCGGTCGGCGACCGGGCGCAGCCGTCGGTGGTCCCAGAAGCGCCGCGGCGCCTCCTGCAGCAGCGCGACGTCGGGGGCGGTCTCGCGCAGCACGGCCGCGACGGCGTGCCGGTCGTCGAGCCGGTCGCGCACGTTCCAGCTGACCACCCGCAGCCGCGCGGTGGCCGCCGCGGTCACAGCGCCCGGCCCTCGCGACGGCGCCGGGCGGTGCGGGCCGGGTGCCGCCGGCGGCGGAAC
>NZ_BAAHBM010000055.1:0-22315 GCF_054776675.1 Angustibacter aerolatus | reverse complement strand
CTGCTGCTGCCCGGAGCCGACGCCGCCGTCCGGGGCGCGGACGCCGACGCCGCCCTGGGCACCCTGGCCGGTGGGGGCGCCGCGCTCGCCCCGGCCGACCGCGACGCCGACCGCCAGGCCCCGGTGCACCTGGTCAGCCGCGACGGCGGCCAGCCGCTGCCGCGCGCGAACCTGGTGCTCGACCTGCGGGAGCCGCGTGCCGAGGAGGGCTGGGTCGGGCGCGAGCTGGAGGTCGGCGACGCGGTGCTGCGGCTGGCTCGTCGTCCGCGCGGCTGCGCCGGGGTCTACGCCGACGTCGTGCGGCCGGGCGTCGTGCGGGTCGGCGACGCGGTGCGGCTGCGCGACCAGGGGTGATACGCGTTCGGCCTCGCCGGTGAGCGTCGATAGCATCGAGCAGTCGCCCGCTGCCCGTTCGGGGCCGGGTCACCCGCAGAGGAGCTCCCAGTGCCCCAGGTCCACGTGTCCGTCGCCGGTGCCGATCGCTCGGTCGACGCCGGCACGACGGCGGCGGCGCTCTTCGAGGACGCCGCGCGCGGGCCGCAGGCGGTCGTCGTGGCGCGGGTCAACGGCGAGCTGGTCGACCTCTCGCACGTGCTGGCCGACGGTGACGTCGTCGAGCCGGTGACCCTCGACAGCCCGGACGGCCTCTCGGTGCTGCGGCACTCGGCGGCGCACGTGCTGGCCCAGGCAGTGCAGCAGGTGAACCCGAAGGCGCACCTGGGCATCGGCCCGCCGGTGCGCGACGGCTTCTACTACGACTTCGACGTCGAGACCCCGTTCACCCCCGACGACCTGAAGCAGCTCGAGCGGGCGATGCAGAAGATCGTGAACGAGGGGCAGACCTTCGTGCGCCGCGTGGTGAGCGACGACGAGGCGCGCGCCGAGCTGGCCGACGAGCCCTACAAGCTCGAACTGATCGGCCTCAAGGGCGGTGCGGCCGAGGCGGCGGACGGCGCCGGTGCCGAGGTGGGTGCCGGCGAGCTGACCGTCTACGACAACGTGCGCCGCGACGGCACGGTGGCCTGGAAGGACCTCTGCCGCGGTCCGCACCTGCCCACCACCAAGCTCATCAGCAACGGCTTCAAGCTGATGCGCACCGCGGCCGCCTACTGGCGCGGCAGCGAGCAGAACCCGCAGCTGCAGCGCGTCTACGGCACCGCCTGGCCGACCAAGGACGAGCTGAAGGCCTACCAGGAGCGGCTGGCGGAGGCCGAGCGGCGCGACCACCGGCGGCTCGGTGTCGAGCTCGACCTGTTCTCGTTCCCGGACGAGATCGGCTCCGGCCTGGTGGTGTTCCACCCCAAGGGCGGTGTGATCAAGCGCGAGATGGAGGACTACGTCCGGCGCCGCCACATCGAGGAGGGGTTCCAGTACGTCGGCACGCCCCACATCAGCAAGGAGGGGCTCTTCCACACCTCCGGGCACTTGCCGTACTACAAGGACACGATGTTCCCGCCCATGCAGTTCGAGGGCAGCGACTACTACCTCAAGGCCATGAACTGCCCCATGCACAACCTGATCTTCCGGGCGCGGGGCCGGTCGTACCGCGAGCTGCCGATGCGGCTGTTCGAGTTCGGGTCGGTCTACCGGTACGAGAAGTCCGGCGTCGTGCACGGCCTGACCCGGGTGCGCGGCCTGACCCAGGACGACTCGCACTCGTACGTCACCGCCGAGCAGGCACCGGGTGAGGTCAAGCACCTGCTCGACTTCGTGCTGTCGCTGCTGCGCGACTTCGGGCTCGACGACTACTACCTCGAGCTGTCGACCCGCGACCCCGGGAGCGACAAGTTCATCGGCAGCGACGAGCAGTGGGAGACCGCGACCTCGGTGCTGCGCGACGTCGCCACCGAGTCGGGCCTCGAGCTGGTGCTCGACCCGGGCGGCGCCGCGTTCTACGGCCCGAAGATCTCGGTGCAGGCGCGCGACGCCATCGGCCGCACCTGGCAGATGTCGACCATCCAGTACGACTTCAACCAGCCGCACGGGTTCGGGCTGGAGTACCAGGCGGCCGACGGCACCCGCCAGGAGCCGGTGATGATCCACTCGGCCAAGTTCGGCTCGATCGAGCGGTTCTTCGGCGTGCTGGTCGAGCACTACGCGGGGGCGTTCCCGGCGTGGCTCGCCCCGGTGCAGGTCACCGGCATCCCGGTGGCGGACGTGCACGGCGACCACCTCGAGGACGTCGCACGGCTGCTGCGCGCCGAGGGCGTGCGGGTGGAGGTCGACCACTCCGGCGACCGGTTCCCGAAGAAGATCCGCAACGCCCAGCAGGCCAAGGTGCCGTTCATGCTGATCGCCGGCGACGACGACGTCACGAAGGGCGCGGTCTCGTTCCGGTACCGCGACGGCTCGCAGAAGAACGGCGTGCCGGTGCCCGAGGCCGTCGCCGAGGTCGTCGCCGCCGTCCGCAGCCGCTCGGTCGAGCGGTGACCGCGGACGACGCGGCGTCCGGCGGCGCGCTCGAGGACGCCGCCGGGCTGGCCGGCGACCGCGACGGCTTCGAGCGCCTCTGGACGCCGCACCGCATGGTCTACATCGGCGGCCAGGACAAGCCCGCCGACGACACCGCCGCGGCGTGCCCGTTCGAGCGCGTGCAGGGCCTGCCGGACGCCGAGGGCCTGGTCGTGCACCGTGGCGAGACGGCGTTCGTCGTCATGAACCTGTACCCGTACAGCCCCGGCCACGTCATGGTCTGCCCGAACCGGCACGTGTCGTCGTACGTCGACCTCACGCCCGCCGAGACCGTGGAGGTCGCGCAGCTGACCCAGGCCGCGGTGCGCGTGCTGACGTCGGTGTCGGCGCCGCACGGCTTCAACATCGGCATGAACCAGGGCGCCGTCGCCGGCGCCGGCATCGCCGCGCACCTGCACCAGCACGTGGTGCCCCGCTGGGGCGGCGACAGCAACTTCCTGCCGATCATCGCCCAGACGAAGGCCGTGCCCGAGCTGCTCTCGGACACCCGTCAGCGGCTGGCCGACGCCTGGGACGCGGCCTCGGCCTGAACGACGGGACAGGGGCTGCGAGCCCTGATCGTGGCAGGTGCCTTCGCCAAGACGACGACAGTTGCCACGATGCAGACCCCGCCGGTTTCTGCGTCTGGGCGCGGTCCGGCTGACGACCTGGCAGGGTCGTACCGTGACAGTGCCTCAGGTGGGATTCCGGCTGCCTCCCTCGCTGCTCGAGCCGCATGACGACGACGCGCTCGCGATGCTGCGCGCCTACTACGGGCCCTCCCCGGATGAGGCAGGCTTCTTCACGGGCTCGCTGTTCGACACCTGGGACACGAGCGGGGGAGAGGACCCGGATGTGCTCACGGCCGACGACCTCTTCGCCGTCGGGTGCCTGTCGGTCACGTTCGACGCGGCCTGCGCTCACGCCCTGCTGGTGACCCACCGTGGGCGGATCAGCGAGCTGCTCCGGGCCATCGGACCGGACCAAGATCTGGCAGACACCGACGAGCCGCTGACCGAGGCATGGCCTGCCTGGCAGCTGTTCAGGCATCTCGACGGCATCCCCGGCATCGGGCGCACGAAGGCCAGCAAGCTGATGGCGCGCAAGCGCCCGCGACTCGTCCCGATCTATGACCGGGTCGTGGGCCGGGTCACCGCGACGAAGTGCAGCCAGTGGGCGCCGCTGCGGGCAGCGCTCCAGCAGGACGACTTCGCCCTGGTTCAGCGGCTCCGGCGGCTGCGCCGACTCGCGGGCCTCAGCCCGCGCGTCACGGTGCTGCGCGTCCTGGACGTCATCGCCTGGATGGACGGTGACGACGGGCGGCGGAACACGGCAGTGCTGGCGGCCAAGACGTCCTGAGACATGTTCGCAGCGAGAGGAAAAAGCCGCGGCGCGCGTCGGATCAGCGGCTGGCCGACGCCTGGGACGCCGCCGCCTCGGCCTGAGCGCGGCGCGCAGGCACGAGCCGCTCGAGCGGCAGAAAGGCCGCGAGGCAGACGACGAGCGGCAGGAAGTGGATGCGCAGCAGCAGGTACGTCGTGAGGTGGAAGCCGCACAGCAGGGCCACGAAGGCGTAGAGCGGCAGGCGGCGCAGCCAGAGCAGCAGCGGGGTGAGGGTCTCGACGACGATGAGCGCCCACTGCGAGGCGACCACCGCCGGTGGCACGCGGAGCAGCTGGTCGGCGAGCCAGGTGCCGCGCCGCACGAACGCCCAGGTGAAGATCGCGGACGACGCCCAGCCCCAGCCGCCGAAGCGCACCTTGGCCACGGCAGAGAGCAGGTACGTGGCCACGGCCGCGACCTGGATGCAGCGCAGCGCCCACCCCGCGGCCTCGCTCGGGGTGCGGTCGCGGAACCCGGCGCGCCCCGCGGTGGGCAGCACGAACAGCGCCACGAGCAGGGCGACGTGGTCGTGGTCGACCTTGCCGTAGCTAAAGTTGTTCGACAGCCAGTCGAGCATCCCGACCGCGCACACCCAGCCGGCCAGGCGAGGCAGCCGCCCGGTGGCCGCGACCAGCGCGCTCACGACGATCACCGCCAGCAGCACCCGCACGTACCCGTGGCTGGGCGGGGGCAGGTGCAGGAGCGTGCGCACGGTCAGCGGGCGGTACAGCTGCTCGGGGGTGTCGCCGTGGGCGAGCGCGCCGTTCGAGAACCGCAGCACGTCGAGCACCACGAACAGGTGCACCAGCGTGCGCAGCACCGCGAGCCGGGCCAGCGGCACGGACGGCGCCACCCAGCGCCGCAGCGCGCCCGCCGCCCCCGCGTCGACCGTGGCCGTGGGCTCGGCGACCCCGGCGGTCACGAGCCGACCGCCCGCGGGTGCTCGGGGTCGACGACCCGCCAGGTGGCGAGCACCTCGTGGGTCGTCTCGGCCACCCGCCCGTCGCGCAGGTGCGTGACGGTGTCCTCCAGCCGCAGCACGGCGTAGCGCGGCCACTCGGGATGGCGCGCGGCGGCCTGCACGGCGACGTCCTGCAGCCGCGAGGGATCGCGCTCGATGGTGCCGACCTGCGACTCGAGCTCGGCCCGGCGCAGCCCCACGCCGTCCGAGGTGAGCGGCACCCGCACCACCGCACCGTCGACGGTCTCGGCGGTCAGCCCGGGGGAGCGCACCTCGCCGTCCGGCGGCACCGAGAAGGCGTACTGCCCCATCGGACCGAGCGGCCAGTCCTGGTCGCTGCCCACCAGCGTGCCGCGCACCAGCAGCAGCGACCCGACCAGCAGCACGGCCGCCCGCCACGCGAGGCGCCGGCGCGACAGCCGCTGCTCAGCCGGCACCGACGGGCTCCGGCTGCGCCGTCTCGGGGTCGAGCCCGTCGCGGCGGGCGCGGCGAGCGCGCCACCGGTGCAGCAGCCGGTCGCGGTACTCCTCGAGCGGCAGGAAGGCCAGCATCATCACCAGGTGCGGCCAGAACGCGATCGTGATGGTGGCGTACACGCTGGCGTGGAACAGGTACCAGCCGAGCACCATGAGCCGGCGGTACCGCTCGGGGATCACGAAGATCGTCCACGACAGCAGCTCGGCCGCGACGATGCACCACTGCATCGCGTGCAGCAGCCACGGGGTGTGCAGGAACAGGTGGCCGAACGGCGAGCCGCGGCGCACCACCGCCCGCACGAGGGTCGCCGAGTTCACCCAGTCCCAGCCGCCGAACCGGATCTTCGCGATCGACGACAGGAAGTAGGTGGCGATCGCCGCGAGCTGCACCCCGCGCAGCGCGAACCCGGCGGCCTCGCTGCGCCGGCCGTCGCGCAGGTGCGCGATCCCGACCGTCGGCAGCAGCAGCAGCGCCACCACGAAGTCGGCCCGGTCGTGGTCGACCTTGCCGTAGGCGAACGCGACGTACTGGTACCAGCTCCAGCAGATCGCGACCGCCCAGCCCGAGATCCGGGGCAGCCGCCCGGTCATGGCCACGAGCGCGCAGCCGACCGACCCCCACTTCAGCACCTCGACGAGCAGCACGGACGCCGCCGGCAGGTGCAGCAGCTGCCCTGCCTGCAACGGCACGTACCACGCCGGGTCGGCCCACCCGTGGTAGTAGCCGGACGTGTGCAGCACGACGACGTCGACGATCACGAACGCGAAGACGCACAGCCGCAGCAGCGCCACCCGCTCGAGCGGTGCCGGCGCGAAGAGCCACCGGCGCACCGCGCCCTCCGCCGCGCTCACCGGGCGCCGTCGCGGTGCCACGTCGCGAGCACCCGCACGCGCTCCTCGCCGGTCGGCCGCCGGTCGACGATGACCGCCTCGTGCCGGACGACGCGCACGCCGGTCCACGGCAGGGCGGCCGGGTGCAGCCGGGCGTGGCTGGTGGCGAGCGTGCCGAGCAGCGCCGGGTCGGCCTCGATCTGCGGGATGCGGCCCTCGACCTCGGCGCGGTTCAGCCCGACGGACGACGGGGTGAGGCCGGCCGAGCGCCAGGTCGACGAGCCGCCGTCCTGCACCTCGAGCGCCATGAAGACGACCGCGCCGGTGGGCGGCGTGGACGTCGAGAACATCCGCCAGGGGCTGAACGGCCACCAGTCGTCCTGCCCGACGACCGAGCCCAGCACGAAGAGCACCCCGAGCCCGGACACCAGCAGCGTGCGCCACCAGCGCGCGGTGCGACCCAGCCGCAGCACCTCGCCGCCGGTGCCCGGCTCGTCGTCCCGCTGCGACGCGTCGAGTCCGGGCCCCCGCTCGCGCACCGTCCCCCTGCTGACCATGGCGGCGATGCTAGGTGGTCGCGGCGCTCGCCGTCCGCGGCTCGCCGCGGCCTGTGGACGACCAGGCGCCCGCCCGCCGCCCGATAGGATCGCCCGGCCATGCTGAACCGCTTCGCACGCGCCCTGTTCACCCGCCTCTTCACGCCGGTGGCGCTGCTGCTGCTGCGGCTGGGCGTGACCCCCGACGCCGTGACGATCGTCGGCACGCTCGGCGTGGTGGCGGGCGCGCTGGTGTTCTACCCGACCGGCCACCTGTTCCTGGGCACCGTCGTCATCGCGCTGTTCGTGTTCTCCGACACCGTCGACGGCATCATGGCCCGCCGGCTCGGCCGCTCGAACCGCTGGGGCGCGTACCTCGACTCGACGCTCGACCGGGTCGGCGACGCGGGCATCTTCGCCGGGCTCGTCCTGTGGTTCTTCGGCGACGGCGACGACGCGCTGACCGCCGGGCTCGCGCTGGCCTGCCTCTGCCTGGGTGCGGTCGTGTCGTACGCGAAGGCCCGGGCCGAGGGCCTGGGCATGACGGCGAACGTCGGCATCGCCGAGCGCGCCGACCGGCTGGTGGCGGTGCTCGTCACCACCGCGTTCGTCGGGCTGTTCCTGCCGACCTGGGTGCTCACCGTCGTGCTCGGCCTGCTCGCCGTCGCCAGCCTGATCACCGTGGTGCAGCGGATGGTCGTCGTCCGTCGGCAGGCGTTCGCCGCGGCGTCCGCCACCGCCGCAGACGCGCCGCCGCACGCGTGAGCGCGGCCGCCGACCGCCTCGTGCTGGCGGCCTTCTCGGCCGGCTGGCGGGGCGTGCGGCTGCTGCCCGAGCCCGTCGCCTACCGGCTGTTCGACGTCGGCGCGGACGTCGCGTGGCGCCTGCGCGGGGTCGGGGTGCGGCAGCTCGAGGCGAACCTGCGGCGGGCCCGCCCCGACCTCGACGACGCCGGCCTGCGGGGGCTGTCGCGCGCGGGGATGCGCTCGTACCTGCGGTACTGGTGCGACACCTTCCGCCTGCCGGACTGGAGCGAGGAGCGCATCGTCGCCGGTGTCCGGTGCGAGGGCCTCGGGCCGGTGCGCGCGTCGCTCGACGCCGGTCGCGGCGTGGTCGCGTTCCTGGGGCACACCGGCAACTGGGACCACGCCGGCGCGTGGGGCACGCTGCGGCTCGCCACCGTCACCACGGTCGCCGAGCGGCTGCGGCCCGAGGAGCTGTTCGAGCGGTTCCTCGCCTTCCGCGAGCAGCTGGGCATGCAGGTGGTGCCGCTCACCGGTGGCGGCGCGGGCGCGTTCGGGCCGCTGCTGCGAGCGCTGCGCGCCGGTCGCCTGGTGCCGCTGCTGGCCGACCGCGACCTCACCGCGAGCGGCGTCGAGGTCGACCTCCTCGGCGAGCGGGCGCGCGTCGCACCGGGGCCGGCCGCGCTCGCCCTGACCAGCGGTGCGGCGCTGCACCCGGTGAGCATCCGGTACGAGCGGCCGGCCGGTGGCAGCCCCCGGCACGGCGTCGTCATCACCTGGCACCCCGAGGTGCCGGTGCCGGCCGAGGGCACCAAGGCCGAGCGGATCGCCGCGATGACGCAGGGCTGCGCCGACGCGCTGGGCGCCGCGATCCGGCAGACCCCGCAGGACTGGCACATGCTGCAGCGGGTGTTCCTGGCCGACCTCGACGAGGCCCACCGCGAGCGGGTCGCGCCGTGAGGGTCGGCATCGTCTGCCCGTACTCGTTCGACGTCCCGGGTGGCGTGCAGTTCCACGTGCGCGACCTCGCCCAGCAGCTCATCCTGCGCGGCCACGAGGCGAGCGTGCTGGCCCCCGCCGACGACGACACCCCCGTGCCGTCGTACGTCGTGCCGAGCGGGCGCGCGGTGCCGGTGCCCTACAACGGGTCGGTCGCCCGGGTGAACATCGGCCCGGTGAGCGCCCGCCGGGTGCGCCGCTGGACCGAGGGCGGCTTCGACGTCCTGCACATCCACGAGCCGGTCAGCCCCAGCCTGTCGCTGCTCGCGCTGTGGGCGTTCGAGGGGCCGATCGTCGCGACGTTCCACACCTCGAACCTGCGCTCGCGCGCCATGCAGGCGGCCTACCCGCTGCTGCGGCCCAGCCTGGAGAAGATCAGCGCGCGGATCGCCGTCAGCGAGGACGCCCGGCGCACGCTCACCACGCACCTCGGCGGCGACGCGGTGGTCATCCCCAACGGCGTGGTGGTCGACGACTTCGCCGCCGCGCCGCGCGACCCGCGCTGGACCGGCACCGCCGAGCGACCCACCATCGCCTTCCTCGGCCGCCTCGACGAGCCGCGCAAGGGACTGGCCGTGCTGGCCCAGGCGATCCCGGCGGTGCTCGACGCCGTGCCCGGCGCCCGCTTCGTGGTCGCCGGCCGCGGTGACGCCGACGAGGCCGCCGAGCACCTCGACGACCGGTCGCGCGCGGCCCTCGAGCTGCTCGGCACCGTCAGCGACGCCGAGAAGGCGGCGCTGCTGCGCTCCGTCGACGCGTACGTCGCCCCGCACACCGGCGGCGAGAGCTTCGGCATCGTGCTGGTCGAGGCGATGAGCGCGGGCGCGCCGGTCGTGGCGAGCGACCTCGACGCCTTCGGCCGGGTGCTCGACGGCGGGCGCCTCGGGGTGCTCTTCCCGGTGGGTGACCACGCCGCCCTGGCGCGCGAGCTCGTGGCGCTGCTCGGCGACCCGGCGCGGCGGGCGGCGCTGTCGGTCACCGCGTCGTCCGGCGTCCGGCGCTACGACTGGTCGGTCGTCACCGAGGAGGTGCTGGCCGTGTACGAGACCGTGCTCGACGCCGGACGCCGGACGGCGGGGGAGCGCGCATGAGGTCGGCCCTGCCGCTCGCCGTGCTGCTCGTGCTGGCGCTGCTCGCCTGGTACCTGTCGTTCTCGGCGAGCCGGCTCGACCGGCTGCACCACCGCATCGAGGGTGCTCGCAGCGCGCTCGACGCCCAGCTCGTGCGGCGGGCCGAGGCGGCGGTCGAGCTCGCCGCGTCGGGGGCCCTCGACCCGGCGTCCGGCCTGCTCGTGGCCGACGCCGCGACGCTCGCGCTCGAGGCCGGCGAGCAGGCCGAGGTCGTCGACCTCACCGACCTGGGCGACGGGCGCCGCGCGCGGTCCGAGAGCGCGCTGTCGCAGGCGCTGCAGGCGGCGCTCGACGACGAGACGGTGGGGGAGCTGCGGCACGACCCCCTGCACGCCGCGCTGCTCGACCGGTTGGTCAGCAGCTCGCACCGGGTGCGGCTGGCCCGCCGGTTCCTGAACGTGGCCGTGACCGACGCGCGGCAGGTGCGGCGCAAGCGGGTGGTGCGCTGGGCCCGCCTGGCCGGGCGGGCGCTCGAGCCGCGCACCTTCGAGATGGACGACGACGGACCGGCCGCGCTCGACCGCCCGGCGGGGTAGTTCAGCGGTCGGTGGTGGTCGGCGGCTGGTCGTACGATGGGGGCGCCCGCCAGCACCCGTTCGTGAGAGGTCATCGTGTCCGAGAGCACCGCCACCGACAGCACCGCCACCGGCACCGCGCGCGTCAAGCGCGGCATGGCCGAGATGCTCAAGGGCGGCGTCATCATGGACGTCGTCACCGCCGAGCAGGCGAAGATCGCGGAGGACGCCGGCGCCGTCGCCGTCATGGCGCTCGAGCGGGTGCCGGCCGACATCCGCGCCCAGGGCGGCGTCTCGCGCATGAGCGACCCCGACATGATCGACAGCATCATCGAGGCCGTCTCGATCCCGGTCATGGCCAAGGCGCGCATCGGGCACTTCGTCGAGGCGCAGGTGCTGCAGTCGCTCGGCGTCGACTACGTCGACGAGTCCGAGGTGCTGACCCCGGCCGACTACACCAACCACATCGACAAGTGGCAGTTCACCGTGCCGTTCGTCTGCGGCGCCACGAACCTCGGCGAGGCCCTGCGCCGCATCACCGAGGGCGCGGCGATGATCCGCTCCAAGGGCGAGGCCGGCACCGGCGACGTCTCGAACGCCACCACGCACATGCGCAAGATCGGTGGCGAGATCCGCCGCCTCACCTCGCTCAGCGAGGACGAGCTCTACGTCGCGGCCAAGGAGCTGCAGGCTCCCTACGACCTGGTCCGCGAGATCGCCGAGACCGGCAAGCTGCCGGTCGTGCTGTTCACCGCCGGCGGCATCGCCACCCCGGCCGACGCGGCGATGATGATGCAGCTCGGCGCCGAGGGCGTCTTCGTCGGCTCCGGCATCTTCAAGTCGGGCAACCCGGCCCAGCGCGCCGAGGCGATCGTGAAGGCCACCACCTTCCACGACGACCCCGACGTGATCGCCAAGGTCTCGCGCGGTCTCGGCGAGGCGATGGTCGGCATCAACGTCGAGGAGATCCCCGAGCCGCACCGGCTCGCCGAGCGCGGTTGGTGAACGCTGCGTGACGGGCGGGCACGCACAGGCGTGTCCGCCCCCACGTGCCAGGTGCAGGGCCTACCGTGCGCGGGTGCCGATGCGCCGCGCCGCCCTCGCCGTCCCAGCCGTCGCAGCCTGCCTCGCGCTGGCGCTCGCCGGGTGCTCGAAGGACCAGCCGAAGGCGGCCGCCCCGACGGCGTCCGCCTCGCCGAGCCCGACGGCGTCGGCCACCGCCACCGCACCGGCGCGTGACGCGAGCCTGCTGTCCGGCCGCAAGGGCAGGCGCGACGGCTCGGTGTACGCGGTCAAGATCGACAACACGCACAGCGCACACCCACAGGTCGGGGTCGACGCGGCCGACGTCGTGTACGTCGAGGAGGTCGAGGGCGGCCTCACCCGGCTGGCCGCGGTGTTCTCCAGCACCTACCCCAAGCAGGTCGGGCCGGTGCGCAGCGGCCGGATCAGCGACATCCAGCTGCTGCGCCAGTACGGCGAGGTGGGGCTGATCTACTCCGGCTCGCAGCGCAAGATGATCGCCCCGCTGCAGCGCTCGAGCCTGCACCTGGTCTCGTTCGACGCGAACGGCAAGGGCTTCAGCCGCGCGTCCGGCCGGCCGGCGCCGTACAACGTGATCGGCGACTTCGCGACGCTGCGCGCCCGGGCCGGGAAGACGTCGGTGCCCTCGAAGGCGCCGTACGCGTTCGGCCCGGCCCCCGCCGGCGGCAAGGCGGCAACGCACCTCAGCGTGCGCTGGCCCGGCGCCCACCTGACCGCGACCTGGTCGAAGAGCGCCGAGCGGTGGCTGGTCTCGATGGACGGCAGCGCGTCGAGGACCCCGTCAGGCAAGCAGCTGGGGCCGCAGACGTTCATCGTGCAGCGCGTCAAGGTGGTCAAGTCCAAGTACGTCGACGTGAACCGCAACCCCACGCCCGACAGCAAGACCGTGGGCAGCGGCTCGGCGCTCGTGCTCCGCGACGGCAGGGTCTACGACGCGAAGTGGTCGCGCGCCTCGGACGACGACATCACGCACTGGACCATCGGCGGCAAGGAGGCCGTGCTCTCGGCCGGCCAGGTGTGGGTGGCCCTCGCCGGCACCACCCGTACCGTCTCGGTGAGGTAGCCCGTCAGCGGGTCGCGGTCGCCCGGCGGGTGGGCAGCGCCGCCAGCGCGGCGAGCAGCAGGGCCACGGCGTCCTCGACGAGCGCGGCCTGCCAGTCGGGCACCCGGCGGGCGGCGAACGCCCGCCAGGCGGCACCGCCCCAGCTGCCCGCGGCGGCGCCGGCGAGACCCGCGACGACCGGGGCGGCGGGGCGCACCCCCTCGCGGCGGGCCAGCACGCCCGCCCCGACGGCACCCGAGGCCAGCCGCGCGGGCAGACCCTGCGCGCTGAGCCGGCTCGGCGTCGCCGGCAGCTTGTCCGCGACGAGCTCGCCCCCGACGCCTGCCAGCCCGACGAGGCTCGCGACCCGGCTGGTGCCGAACGACGCGGCCGTGACGCCGAGCGAGCTGCGGGCACCTGCTGCGGCGCCGAGCGCGGCCGAGCGCCAGACCAGCGAGCCCGTCGCCGGACGCCGCAGGTCCGAGACCTCGGGCCGTGCGTCGCGCCGGATCACCGCGTCGGCGGTCACTGCGAAGGCCAGGTGCGGCACGGCGTCGGCCACCCAGTCGGTGGCCGACCAGCCGCGCGGGTCGCTGACGCCCAGCAGCCCGAGCGGTACGTCGGAGGCGGCCATCGCCGCGGCCGCGGTGCCGACCGTACCCAGGAGCCGCCCCGGCCGGTAGCCGGCGCGGCGCGCGACGCTGGCCAGCACGCCGACGGCGAGGCCGGTCGCGGTGCCGCTCAGCGCACCGAGCGCCGTCCGCCGGTTGGCGCGCTGGTGCCGGTCACCAGGGATCGAGCGGCCGAGGCGGTCGGCCAGTGCGTCCACCGTCGCCTCCGGCGCGTCGCTGGCCGGGCGGCCGCGCAGCGCCATGTCGGCGTACGTCACGGCGTTCAGGACAGCGGTACCGGCGGCACCCGCGATGAGGCCGCGGCGCAGGGTGTGATGGCTCATCCCTCGACGATCCCCGGTGCGGGGGGTTCGGCAACCTCAGGTGACGGTGGCCCGCTCGGCCCAGCGCGGGTCGTGCTGCTCGCCGGCCGCCAGCACGTCGCGCAGGTGCACCGCCGCCTCGGTCGCGTCGGCGTGCGTGACGTAGAGCGGGGCGAAGCCGAGCCGCACGACGTCCGGCACCCGGAAGTCGCCGACCACCCCGCGCGCGATGAGCGCCTGCACGACGCCGTACGCATCCGGGTGACGCAGCGCGATCTGCGAGCCGCGGCGCGCGTCGTCGAGCGGGGTGGCCACCTCGGTGCCGGGCACCAGCGCCTCGACGCACTCGACGAACCAGCGGGTCAGCGACAGCGACTGCGCCCGGACGTCGGCCACCGACAGCCCGTCGTACGCCGTGAGCGCCGCCTCGAGCGCCAGCAGCGAGAGCAGCGGCGGCGTGCCGACCCGGGCGCGCTCGATGCCGGCCGCCGGCTCGAACGAGCCCTCCATGCCGAACGGCCGCGCGTGCCCGTGCCAGCCGGTGAGCGGCTGGTCGAACGCGCCCTGGTGCCGGTGCGCGACGTACGTGAAGGCGGGCGCGCCGGGGCCGCCGTTGAGGTACTTGTAGCCGCAGCCCACGGCCAGGTCGACCTCGTGCCGGTCGAGGTCGACCTCGACGACGCCCGCCGAGTGGCACAGGTCCCACAGCGCCAGCGCGCCGGCCTCGTGCACGGCGGCCGTGACGCCCGGCAGGTCCCACAGCTCGCCCGTGCGGTAGTCGACCTGCGAGTACGACACCAGCGCGACCTCGGCACCGCGCTCGGCGAGCAGTGCGCCGACCTCGTCGGGCCGGGCGTGCACGATCTCGAGGTCGGCCAGCCGGGCCGCGCTCTCCAGCACGTACTGGTCGGTGGGGAAGACGCCCGGGTCGCTCACGACGACCCGTCGCCCGGGGCGCATCCGCACCGCCGCGAGGTAGCACTTGAAGAGGTTCACCGACGTCGAGTCGCCGGCCAGCACCTGGCCGGGCGCGGCCCCGACCAGCCGGCCGATCGCGTCGCCCACCCGGGTCTGCGCGCCCCACCAGTCGTGCTCGTTCCACGACGCGATGAGGTCGTGGCCCCACTGGCGGCGGACGACGTCGGCGACGACGTCCGGCACGGCGCGGGGGAGCGCGCCGAGCGAGTTGCCGTCGAGGTAGATCACGCCGTCGGGCAGCTCGAACCGGTCGCGGACGCCGACCAGCGGGCTGGCGGCGTCGAGCTCGGCGGCGCTGGCGCGCAGGTCGTCGGAGAGGGTCACGCGCCGACGCTAGTCGACCGGTGCGACAGCCACGCCGCGCGGTCGATCGCGTAGAGCACGTGCGGCGCGCCGTCCCAGTCGCCGACGAGCGGGTGCTCGAAGTCGCGGGAGGGGTCGCGGGTCAGGCCGAGCTTGGTCATCACCCGCTGCGAGCGCTCGTTCGCGCGCGTCGTGAACGACACGACCTCCGGCAGCTGCAGCTCCTCGAAGGCCGACCGCAGCGCCTGCGCGGCCGCCTCGGGTGCGTACCCGCGGCCCCAGAACCGCTGTGCCAGCCGCCACCCCACCTCGGCCACCGAGGGGCCGAACGGACCGGGCGGCACGAAGTCCGGTACCGGGTTCAGGCCGGTGAAACCGGCGAAGCCGGTCGGGCCGCCCTCGTCGGCCGGGTCGACCACCTCGACCGCCCACAGGCCCCAGCCGCGCTCCTCCCAGCTGGTGCAGATGCGCTGCACGAGCTGCTCGGTGCGGGCGCGGTCCTGCGTCGAGGGGAAGAACTCCATGACCTGCGGGTCGCCGCTGACCGCGGCCATCGCGTCGACGTCGTCGTCACCCCACTGACGCAGCAGCAGGTGCTCGGTGCGGACCTCGAGGGGCATCACGAGGGCACCCTAGCCACGCCATAGGATCGACGACCGTGAGCAAGGACCCCACGATCGGCGTGCTCGCCCTGCAGGGCGACGTGCGCGAGCACCTGGTCGCCCTGGCCGAGAGCGGCGCGACCGCCCGGCCGGTGCGCCGCCCCGAGGAGCTCGAGGGCCTCGACGGCATCGTGCTGCCCGGGGGCGAGTCGACCACCATCGACAAGCTGTCGCGCATCTTCGGCGTCCGCGAGCCGCTGATCGAGCTGCTGCGGTCGGGCCTGCCGGCGTACGGGTCGTGCGCGGGCATGATCCTGCTCGCCGACCGCGTGCTCGACGGCCGCCCCGACCAGCAGACGTTCGGCGGCATCGACATGACGGTGCGACGCAACGCGTTCGGCCGGCAGGTCGACTCCTTCGAGGAGGACGTCGCGCTGGAGGGCGTCGAGGGCGACGTGCGGGCCGTCTACATCCGCGCGCCGTGGGCCGAGGAGGTCGGCGAGGGGGTCGAGGTGCTCGCGCGGGTGGAGCACGGTCCCGCCGCCGGTAAGATCGTCGCGGTCCGCCAGGGGGCGCTGCTCGCCACGTCCTTCCACCCGGAGGTCACGGGCGACGCGCGGGTCCACGAGCTGTTCGTCGAGGGTGTGAGGGAGCGATCATGAGCGGCCACTCCAAGTGGGCTACCACGAAGCACCAGAAGGCCGCGAAGGACGCCAAGCGCGGCAAGCTGTTCGCCAAGCTGATCAAGAACATCGAGGTGGCGGCGCGCACCGGCGGTGGTGACCCCTCGGGCAACCCGACGCTCTACGACGCCATCCAGAAGGCCAAGAAGACGTCGGTGCCCAACGACAACATCGACCGCGCCGTCAAGCGCGGCTCCGGTGCGGAGGCCGGCGGCGCCGACTGGCAGACGATCATGTACGAGGGCTACGGCCCCGGCGGCGTCGCCTTCCTCGTCGAGTGCCTCACCGACAACAAGAACCGCGCCGCGATGGAGGTGCGCACCGCCCTCACCCGCAGCGGCGGCAGCCTCGCCGACCCCGGCAGCGTCGCCTACATGTTCACCCGCAAGGGCGTCGTGCTGGTCGCCAAGTCGCAGGAGGGTCGCGAGCTCACCGAGGACGACGTGCTCGACGCCGTGCTCGACGCGGGCGCCGAGGACGTCAACGACAACGGCGACGTGTTCGAGGTCGTCAGCGAGTCGAGCGACCTGGTCGCCGTCCGCACCGCGCTGCAGGGCGCCGGCATCGACTACGAGTCCGCCGAGGCGCAGTTCGTGCCCAGCACGCAGATCGAGCTCGACGCCGAGAACGCCCGCAAGGTGTTCCGGCTCGTCGACGCGCTCGAGGACAGCGACGACGTCCAGAACATCTACGCCAACTACGACGTCAGCGACGAGGTCATGGAGCTGGTCGACGTCTGACCCGCCACGCGCCTAGGCGCCGGCCTGGCGCAGCAGCTGGCTGCGCTCGTCCTCGAAGCCGAACGGCGTCGGGGCCGGGTCGACCGTCTGGGTCGTCGTCCACGTGGACGGCGCCGGGGGCTCGGGCAGGTGGGCGAAGCGGATGCCCTCCTGCGCCTGCGAGGTGTGCATGGCGGTCAGTGTGGGCCGCGCGCGCTCCGGCGTCCAGAGGGTGCGGCGCGCCGTCCACGCCCGGCCGGGCAGCCTGTGTAGCGTGCCTCCCGAACACCTGTTCGGATCGCAGAGAGGGGCACCCGTGCGCGTGCTGGCCGTCGACCCCGGGCTCACCCGGTGCGGCGTCGGCGTCGTCGAGGGCGCGCCCGGCCGGCCGCTGACGATGGTCGCGGTCGGCGTGGTGCGGACGCCGACCGACCTGACGATCGACCGCCGGCTGCTGCTCGTCGAGGCGGAGCTCGAGCAGTGGCTCGACCGCACGTCGCCCGACGCCGTGGCGATCGAGCGGGTGTTCAGCCAGCACAACGTGCGCACCGTCATGGGCACCGCGCAGGCCTCCGCCGTCGCCATGGTGTGCGCGGCCCGGCGCGGGCTGCCGGTCGCGCTGCACACCCCGAGCGAGGTGAAGGCTGCGGTCAGCGGCAACGGCCGGGCCGACAAGGCCCAGGTCGCCGCCATGGTGGTGCGGCTGCTGCGGCTCACCGAGACGCCGAAGCCCGCCGACGCCTCCGACGCGCTGGCGCTGGCCATCACCCACGTGTGGCGCGGCGCGGCGACGAGCCGGCTCGAGGCCGCCGTCGCCCGGGCGGCGCGGCCGTGATCGCCTCGGTGACGGGCGTCGTCCAGCAGCTGCGGCTGGACGCGGCGGTCGTCGTGGTCGGCGGGGTCGGGATGCTGGTGCACGCGACCCCGCGCACGCTCGCCGGCCTGCGGCAGGGGCAGCCGGCCGAGCTCGCCACCTCGCTCGTGGTGCGCGAGGACTCGCTGACCCTCTTCGGCTTCACCGACGACGACGAGCGCGCCACCTTCGAGGCCGTGCAGACCGTGTCGGGCATCGGGCCGCGGCTCGCGCTGGCGATGCTCGCCGTGCACGACCCAGAGGCGCTGCGGCAGGCCGTCGCCACCGACGACCTGGTCGCGCTGCGCAAGGTGCCGGGTGTCGGGCTCAAGGGCGCGCAGCGGCTCGCGCTCGAGCTGAAGGGCAAGCTGGGCCAGCCCACCGGCGCCGCCCCGGCCCCCGCGCAGCCCGACGTCCCGAGCGAGGAGACGTGGCGCGGGCAGGTGCGCGACGCGCTGGTCGGGCTGGGCTGGGCCGCCAAGCAGGCCGACGCCGCCGTCGAGGCCGTCGCACCCGCCGAGGGCCAGCCGGTCGACGTGCCCGCCGTGCTGCGTGCCGCCCTGCAGCGGCTGGGCCGCGGGTGAGCCAGCCGCCGCCCGGGGACGGCTCCTGGGACCTCACCTCCGGCGTCCCCGACGACGCGCCCGAGACCCTGCGCGTCGTCGACGCCGACGCCTCGCTCGACGAGCGCGCGGCCGAGGGCGCCCTGCGGCCGACCCGGCTGGCCGAGCTGATCGGCCAGCGGCGGGTGCGCGAGCAGCTCGAGCTGGTGCTGCAGGCCGCCGTCCGACGCGGGGTGCCGCCCGACCACGTGCTGCTGTCGGGGCCGCCCGGGCTGGGCAAGACGACGCTGGCGCTCATCGTCGGCGCCGAGCTCGGCACGCCGGTGCGCATCACCAGCGGCCCGGCGATCCAGCACGCCGGCGACCTCGCGGCGATCCTGTCGTCGCTCACCGAGGGCGAGGTGCTGTTCCTCGACGAGATCCACCGGATGTCCCGCCCCGCCGAGGAGATGCTCTACCTGGCGATGGAGGACTTCCGGGTCGACGTGGTCGTCGGCAAGGGGCCCGGCGCCACCGCGATCCCGCTCGAGCTGCCGCGGTTCACCCTCGTCGGCGCCACCACCCGCTCGGGCCTGCTGCCGGCGCCGCTGCGCGACCGGTTCGGCTTCACCGGCCACCTCGACTTCTACAGCCCCGACGAGCTCGACCAGCTGCTGCACCGCAGCGCCGGGCTGCTGGGCATCGCGCTCGACGACGACGGCTCGGCCGAGATCGCCCGGCGCTCGCGCGGCACGCCGCGCGTCGCCAACCGGCTGCTGCGCCGGGTGCGCGATTGGGCGCAGGTGCACGGCGGCGGCCACATCGACCGCGCGGCCGCCCGTGCCGCCCTGGCGCTCTACGACGTCGACGAGCTCGGCCTCGACCGCCTCGACCGCGGTGTCCTCGACGCACTGTGCCGCCGGTTCCGCGGCGGTCCGGTCGGGCTGGCCACCCTCGCGGTGGCCGTGGGGGAGGAGGCGGAGACCGTCGAGACCGTCGTCGAGCCGTTCCTCGTGCGCGAGGGCCTGCTGCTGCGCACCCCGCGCGGGCGGATGGCGACGCCGCAGGGCTGGACCCACCTCGGCCTGCAGCCACCCCGCGACGTGGCTGCCACCGCGGCCCAGCTCGACCTGCTGGCCGGGGTCGACGACGGCGCCGAGCCCGGCCGCTTCGGCTGACGCCGACCAGACGTCGACCGGTCGCCGGCCGGACGTCGTCCACAGCGCCCGGGCACGTCTCGCCGGTCCCAGGCGTCACATGCCATAGACTCGCCCGTCGGTCGACCCGGTTCGTCGTGCACCTGCGCGGGCTCGGGTGGCCGTGACCTGACCGCTCCGGTCCGAGCGACCGCCGAAGGGAATGCGCCCGCGTGCAATCGTCATCGAGCCTGCTGCTGTTCGCCATCCCGGTGCTGCTGATCGTGATGATGTTCGTGTCGCAGCGTCGGCGCCAGCGCACCTTCGACCAGCTGCAGTCGACCCTGCAGCCGGGGCAGGAGGTGCTGACGACCGCGGGCCTCTACGCACGCGTCGTCGAGGTGGGCGACACCGTCGTCGTGCTCGAGCCCGCACCCGGCACCCGCATCCGCTGGGACCGTCGCGCCATCGCGTCCGTCGTCCCCGCCGCCAGTCCGACCGACCCGACCGTCTCGTCGACCGGTGCCACCGGCAGCACCCCGGTCGTCGACACCACCAAGCACCTCGACCCGCCCCCGGCGTCGACCGACGAGAAGTGAGCGCCTGACGTGGCCGGCTCCAGCAGGCGGGAGCACCCGTTCCGGGCGCTCGTCGCCCTCCTCATCATCCTGGCGGCGCTGTTCGGCCTGATCGCCGTGCAGAACCTCGTCGGCGGCAAGGACGGCAGCCGCTGGGTGCCCAAGCTCGGCCTCGACCTCGAGGGGGGCACGCAGGTCGTGCTCGCGCCGGTGCTGCAGGGCGGTCAGCAGCAGGTCAACAGCCAGCAGCTGCAGCAGGCGGTCGACATCATCCAGCAGCGCGTCGACAGCAGCGGCGTGGGCGAGCCGGAGATCACCACCGAGGGCGGCAGGAACATCGTCGTCGCCCTGCCCGGCACCCTGACCGAGCAGCAGCGACAGCTCATCGAGCGCTCCTCGCAGCTGACCTTCCGGCCGGTGCTGGCGATCGAGCAGGCCGGCGTGCCGCTGCCGACCACCACGTCGACCGGGTCCGCGACGCCGTCCGGTTCGCCGTCCGCGACCCCCACCGGGTCCGCGAAGCCGACGGCGACCGCGACGTCGAGCGGCGAGGGTGCCGCCCTGCCGCGCGGCGTGCGCGCCGGGTCCACCGCCACGACCTCGCCGAGCGCCACCCCGAGCGCCAGCGCGTCGGGCGGCGCCACGCCGTCCGCGAAGCCCACCGACGCCAGCGACCCGGCGCAGATCACCCCGCAGTTGCAGGCGCAGTTCGACGCCGAGACCTGCCAGGACCCGGCGAAGCTGCAGGCCCAGGTGTTCGACCCCGCCAAGCCGATCGTCACCTGCGGCAACGGGTCGAAGTTCGTGCTCGGCCCGGTCGAGATCGCCGGCAACGAGGTCAAGGACGCCAGCGCCGGGCTCAAGCCGCTCTCGAACGGCCAGGGCACCAGCAACGAGTGGGAGATCCGGCTCGCCTTCACCGGCGAGGGCAGCCGCAAGTTCGGCGCCGTCACCACCCGCCTGTTCGACCTGCGCACCACCGACCCGGTGCGCAACCAGTTCGCGATCGTGCTCGACAACCTGGTGATCTCCAACGCCGGCGTCGAGAGCCCCATCACGAACGGGCAGGCGTCGATCTCGGGCAGCTTCACCCAGGCCAGCGCGCAGAGCCTCGCCGACACCCTGAAGTTCGGCGCGCTGCCGCTGTCGTTCCAGGTGCAGACCACGTCGCAGATCAGCCCGCTGCTCGGTGGTGAGCAGCTGCAGCGCGGCCTGCTCGCCGGCCTCATCGGTCTGCTGCTCGTGTTCGTCTACTCGCTGGTCCAGTACCGAGCGCTCGGCCTGGTGACGGTGCTCTCGCTGATCATCTCGGCGGTGCTGACCTACGCGACGGTGGTGCTGCTCGGCAACGTGCAGGGCCTGCGGCTCACGCTCGCCGGCGTCACCGGTCTCATCGTCTCGATCGGTGTCACCGCCGACTCGTTCATCGTCTACTTCGAGCGCGTGCGCGACGAGGTGCGCGAGGGCCGCAGCCTGCGCTCGGCGGTGCAGACCGGCTGGGCGCGTGCCAAGCGCACCATCCTGATCGCCGACGCGATCAACTTCCTCGCCGCGATCGTGCTCTACGTGCTGGCGGCGGGAGGGGTGCGCGGCTTCGCGTTCACCCTCGGGCTGTCGACGCTGATCGACGTCGTGATCGTGTTCCTGTTCACGCACCCGGTGCTCACCCTGCTGGCCCGCACCCGCTTCTTCGGCCAGGGCCACCGGCTCTCGGGCCTCGACCCGCAGCGCCTCGGCCAGACCGGCTCGACGGTCGGCGTCAAGAACGCGCTCGGCACCATCGCCTCTCGTCGCGCGGCGCGCGAGGCCCAGACCCACCAGGAGGCGTGATGGGCCGTTTCGCGGGCTTCGGCAACCAGCTCTACACCGGCGAGCGCTCGCTGGAGATCGTGAAGAAGCAGCGCACCTGGTACGCGATCAGCGCGGTGATCCTGCTGGTCGCGATCGGCGCGCTGCTCTTCCGCGGGCTGACGCTCGGCCTGGAGTTCAAGGGCGGCTCGGAGTTCCGGGTGAGCGGCGTCAGCGACACCTCCGACATCCTCGGCGCCGACGCCGTGCGCAGCGTCGCGCCGGACGCCGACCCCAACGTCGCGAAGGTCGGCACCGACTCGGTCCGGGTGCAGACCGACAAGCTCGGCAACGAGCAGACCGACGACGTGCGCGTGGCGCTGGCGAAGGCCTACGGCGTCGACGCCGACCGCAACGTCACCGCCTCGTTCGTCGGGCCGTCCTGGGGTCAGACCGTCTCGCAGAAGGCGCTGACGGGCCTCATCGTCTTCCTGGTGCTGGTGGCGCTGGTCATCAGCATCTACTTCCGCAACTGGAAGGTCGCGCTGGCCGCCGTGGTCGCGCTGCTGCACGACCTGGTGATCACGGTCGGCATCTACGCGCTCTTCGGGTTCGAGGTGACGCCGGCGTCGGTGATCGGGTTCCTCACGATCCTCGGGTACTCGCTCTACGACACGGTCGTGGTGTTCGACAAGGTGCGCGAGAACACCCAGCACCTCAGCACGCAGACCCGCCGCACCTACTCCGAGGCGGCCAACCTCGCGTTGAACCAGACGCTGGTGCGCTCGATCAACACCTCCGTCGTGGCGCTGCTGCCGATCGCCGCCATCCTGTTCATCGGCGCGCTGCTGCTCGGTGCCGGCACCCTCGAGGACCTGGCGCTGGCGCTGTTCGTCGGCGTCGCGGCCGGCACGTACTCGTCGCTCTTCATCGCGACCCCGCTGCTGGCCGACCTGCGCGAGCGCGAGCCGGAGATGCAGGCGCTGGCCAAGCGCGTGCGCACCAAGCGGGCCGAGGGCCCGGGTCGGGCGACGCCGCCGCGGCCCGCGCGCGGCCAGCGCGGCTCGGCGACCGCGGTGCTCGACCG
>NZ_BAAHBM010000054.1:0-22475 GCF_054776675.1 Angustibacter aerolatus | reverse complement strand
GTGCGCTCGGCGCGCGCGGCGACCTCCGCGGCAGCCGGCGTCTCGGTCCAGGCAACCGGTGCCGCCGCGGCCGAGCTGGTCGGCGACCAGTGGACGCTCGCCCTGCAGGGCGACCTGCGCGGCCTCGCCACGGCACCCTGCCGCCCCGGGTCGGCCGACAGCTGGCTGGTCGGCGGCGGCAGCGAACCGGGCCGGCGCGGGCGGCTGGTGCTGGTGAACCCGGCCGGCAACCCGGTCGACGTCGAGCTCGACGTGCACGGCACGAAGGGTCGGGCCGCCCGCACCGCCGGCAGCGCCGTCGCCGTGCCGGCCCGCTCGCGCGTCGTGGTGCTGCTCGACGCGATCGCCCCCGGCGTGACGGCCCCCGTGGTGCACGTGCGGGTGACCGGCGGCGTGGTCGCCGCCACCCTGCACGACGCGCTGCTGAGCGGCACCACCCCCGGCGGCGTCGACGACGTCGTCCCCGGCACCGGCCCGGCCAGGCGGGTGCTCGTGCCCGGCGTCGCGGTCGACGGCGTCGCCACCGTGCGGGTGGCCGCACCCGGCCGCACGGAGGCGGTCGCGCAGCTGCGACTGATCGGGCCCACGGGGCCGGTCGACGTCCCCGGCGGCGGCGTGCTGCGGGTCCCTGGCGGTGCGTCGCGCGAGGTCTCGCTGACCGGTGTGCCGCCGGGGGAGTACGGCGTCGAGGTCACCAGCGACACCCCGGTCGTGGCCGGCGCCGAGGTGCGCCGGCAGGCCGCCGGACGCAGCGTCGCCGACATCGCCTGGGCCGCTTCGGCCGACCCCGTCACCGGGGTCGCGGGCACCGCCCTCGCCCCGCCAGGGGTCAGCACGCGCCTGCTGCTGACCGCTCCCCGCGACACGGTCGAGGCCGACGTCGTCACGGGCACCGGCGCGAGCACGCGGGTGCGGGTGCCGGCCGGCACCACCCTGGGCCTGGCGCAGGACGGCGTGGGCGCCGTCTGGGTGCGCCCGCTGCCCGGCTCCGGCGACCCGCAGCTGGTGGCGGCGCGCCTGGTCTCCGCGGCCGACCCGCAGGGCCTGGTGCTCTCGACGTCGCCGCTGCAGCCGGTGCACCTGACCGAGCAGCGTCCGGCGGTCGAACCGAGCCGGTAGCACGGGCCGGGCCGCTGCGCCCGAGGGGCCGACCCCGCCGCGAGACGGCACAGTGAGGGCATGTGCGAAGCGACCCCCGACGCCGCGGTGACGCTGCAGATGGACCAGCGCGCCGCCGTCCGCGCCCGGCAGTTCCTCGACGACCACTGGTGCCCCGAGCACGCGCACCAGCTGCGCCCGCAGGCCGAGCTCATCGTGAGCGAGCTGGTCGCCGACGCCGTGCGGCGCGGCACCCCGCCCATCCGGGTCTCGCTGCGCTGCGACGGCCACGAGTCGACCCTGTCGGTGACGGACGGCGCTCCCGACCAGCCGCCGGACCCCTCGCACGTCCAGCTCGTCGACCTGCTGAGCGACGCGTGGGGCGTGAGCACCCGTCCCGGTCAGCAGACCGTGTGGAGCCGGCTCGTCGTCTAGCTCGTCAGTCGTCCCGGTCGTCGTCGTCGACGGCGGGGTCGACCGTGCCGGGCTCGACGCCCAGCAGGTGCGCGACCTGCTCGACGACGACGCGGTGCACCAGGGCCGGCAGCACCGTGCGGTCCTCGACGCGCGTCTCGACCGGACGCCGGTAGACGACGATCCGCGTGGGCAGCCCGTCGCCGGCGGGGAAGAACCGGCCGAGCGGCACCGCGCCGTGCTCCCAGGGCGCCGGGTCGCTCGGGGGCACGTCCTCGACCGCGAACTCCACGCCGTCGAGCTCGTCGGACCAGCGCCGCTCGAGCCGCTCGACGGCGTCGAGCACCAGCTCGTCGAACTGCTCGGCGCGGGTGCGGTGCCCCGGCAGGCCGGACGGCGCGAGCGGCCCCCGCAGCCCACGGCCCCGGCGGTCGCGGCGGCGCGGCCCCGTGGCGGCGGCCCCGGTCGGACCGGTCTGCGGTGACGTGGGCCTGCGCACCGCTGCAGCGTACGGCGGCCCCGCCGCCGCGGGGTGCGTGGTGCGACACGGCCCGGCGTCCCGGCTCGCACGACGGTGCGGGGGTAGCGTCGTCGACCGTGACCTCGTTGCGCCGCTGCACCCGCACCGCGTGCACCCGGCCCGCCGTCGCGACGCTCACCTACGTGTACGCCGACTCCACCGCCGTGCTCGGGCCGCTCGCCACGTACGCCGAGCCGCACTGCTACGACCTGTGCGCCGAGCACGCCGAGCGGCTCACCGCGCCGCGCGGGTGGGAGGTCGTGCGGCTGTCGCCGGAGGCCGCCGAGCCCGGCCCCAGCGACGACGACCTGCTGGCGCTCGCCGACGCCGTCCGCGAGGCGGCCCGCCCCCGGCCGACCGGTGACCGGCCGCTCGACGAGGCCCGCTCCCGCACCGTCGAGGTGGGCCGTCGCGGGCACCTGCGGGTGCTGCGCGACCGCGGCTGACCGCCGTCCGCCGCGCTGGTCGTTGCGCGATCCAGCACCTCGTCCGCGCCCGGTTCGTCCCGGACGCGCCCTAGGCTCAAGCCGTTCGGACGTTGCGCCGAAGGGGTGAACGCGGCCGTCCCCGGCCCGCCCCGAGATCGCTACCGACGGAGGTCCACGATGGCCCGCTCCAGCGCTCCCCGCGTCCAGATCCCCCTGGGCTCGCTCACCCAGCGCGAGGCCCGCACCGATGCCACGTGCGCCGACTGCGGCTCGACGCGGGTGACCGAGCTCTCGATGAGCCTCACCGACGGCACGCCCGTCGACTTCGTCTCGTGCCACGTCTGCGGTCGCCGGTCGTGGAGCCACGAGGGCGTCGAGCTCGAGGTCGCGGACGTGCTCGACCGCACACGCAAGCCCCGCTGACCGGCCCCCCGCGGCTCGGACGCCGCCACTAGGGTTGGCCGCGTGAGCGACCTGACCACCATCGTCAAGGCCTACGACGTGCGCGGGCTCGTGCCCGAGCAGCTCGACGAGGCCACCGCCACCGCGCTCGGCGCGGCGTTCGCGCAGGTCGTCGACGCGCCGCGGGTGGTGATCGGCCACGACATGCGGCCCTCGTCGCCGTCGCTGTCGCGCGCGTTCGCCGAGGGCGTCGCCCGCACCGGCACCGACGTCACGATCGTGGGGCTGTGCTCGACCGACGGCCTGTACTACGCGTCCGGCGCGCTCGACGCCCCCGGTGCGATGTTCACCGCCAGCCACAACCCGGCGCAGTACAACGGCATCAAGATGTGCCACGCCGGTGCGCGCCCGGTGGGCCAGACCTCGGGGCTGCCCGAGGTGCGCACCCTGGCCGAGGGCTTCCTCGACGACGGCCTGCCCGAGCCGGCCGCCACGCCCGGCACGATCGACGAGCGCGACCTGCTCACCGGCTACGCCGAGCACCTGCGCTCGCTCGTCGACCTGTCCGGCGTCCGCCCGCTGAAGGTCGTGGTCGACGCCGGCAACGGCATGGGCGGCTTCACGGTGCCCTCGGTGCTCGGCACCGCCAGCGGCCTGGCCGAGCTGCCGCTCGAGATCGTCCCGCTGTACTTCGAGCTCGACGGCACCTTCCCCAACCACGAGGCCAACCCGCTCGACCCGAAGAACCTCGTCGACCTGCAGGCCGCGGTGCGCGAGCACGGCGCCGACGTCGGCCTGGCCTTCGACGGCGACGCCGACCGCTGCTTCGTCGTCGACGAGCGCGGCGAGCCGGTGAGCCCGAGCGCCGTCACCGCCCTGGTCGCCGAGCGCGAGATCGCCCGCGCCCGCGCCGACGGCGAGACCGAGCCGGTCGTCGTGCACAACCTCATCAGCTCGCGCTCGGTGCCCGAGACCATCGCCGCGGCCGGCGGGCGCGCCGTCCGCACCCGCGTCGGGCACTCGTTCATCAAGGGCGTGATGGCCGACGAGCGCGCCGTGTTCGGCGGCGAGCACTCCGCGCACTACTACTTCCGCGACTTCTGGTTCGCCGACACCGGCATGCTCGCCGCCATGCACGTGCTCGCGGCACTCGGCGAGCAGCCCGGCACGCTCAGCGGGCTCGTCGCCCGCTACGGCCGCTACACCGAGTCCGGCGAGATCAACTCGACGGTCGACGACGCCGCGGCCCGCACCGCCGCCGTCCGCGCGCGCTTCGAGACCGACGGCGTGGTCGCCGACGAGCTCGACGGCCTCACCCTCACCAAGGACGGCGCCGACGGCCTCGAGTGGTGGCTCAGCGTGCGGCCGAGCAACACCGAGCCGCTGCTGCGGCTGAACGTCGAAGGGGCCGATCCCGAGACCATGGCGCGGGTGCGCGACGAGGCGCTCACCGTCATCCGCGGCTGACCTGGCAGGCTGACCCCGACCCACCCCACGCACCGCAGGAGGACGCCGTGCCCGAGCTGCAGCAGACCGGCATCGAGCCCTGGCTGCGCGAGATCCTGCGCTGCCCGTCGTGCCGCGCCGACCTGCGCGACGCCGCCGGGCCGGCCGGCCCCGAGCTGGTGTGCGACGCCGAGGGCCTGGCCTACCGCGTCGACGACGGCATCCCGGTGCTGCTCGTCGACGAGGCCCGACCCGTCGACGGGCGCGGCGGCGGCGACGCGTCCGAGAGGCCGGGCGCCGGCCAGGGCGTCGACGCGTGAGCCCCGCCGTCGACGAGGAGCTCCTCGACGACGCCGACGACCTCGCCGCGGCGGACCCGGCGGGGGTGCTGCGCGCGCTGGCCACGGCCGGCGCCCAGGTGCGCGAGTCCGTCACGCGCAGCGAGGAGGCCGGGGTGCGGCGGGTCGCCGACGACGACCGGCCGCGCTCGGTCGTGGTCGCCTCGCTCGGCGGGTCGGCCATGGTCGCCGACGTGCTCGCGCTGCACGACGGTGCCGGCGCGCCCGTGCCGGTCACGGTGCAGCGCGCCGCCCCGCTGCCGGGCTGGGTCGGCCCGCTCGACCTCGTCGTGGCGGTGTCCCTGTCGGGTCGCGCCCAGGGGCCGCTGCAGCTGGCCGCCGAGGCCGGCCGCCGCGGTGCCCGGCTGCTGACCGTCGGTGCGCCGGACTCACCGCTCGCCGACGTCTGCGCGCGCGCCCGCGGGGTGCACGTGCCGGTCGAGCGCGGGTCGCTCTCGCGCCGGGCGTCCTCGCGCACCGGGCTGTGGACGCTGCTCGTGCCGGTGCTGCGGGCGGCGCACGCGCTCGGGCTGGTCGACGTGCCCGACCCCGTGCTGGCCCGGGTCGCCGACCGGCTCGACGCCGAGGCCGAGGGCTGCCGCCCGTCGTCCGAGTCGTTCGTGAACCCGGCCAAGGTGCTCGCGGTGCAGCTCGGTGGCAGCGTCCCCGTCGTGCTCGGCGACGGTGCCGTCACCGGCGTCGCGGCCACCCGGGCGGCGGCGATGCTGGCCCGCACCGCACGCACGCCCGCCGTCCGCGGCACGCTGCCCGACGACGCGAGCGACGTCGTCGCCACCTTCGACGGGCCGTTCACCGCCGGGCCCGACCGCGACCTGTTCGCCGACCCGTTCCTCGACGGCCCGGGCGCGCCGAAGCTGCGGCTGCTGCTGCTGCGCGGCCCCGGCATCGACCCGGAGGGCGGGCCGGTCGACGCCGACGACCTGGCGCGCGTCGAGCTGGCCGACCGCGTGCAGCAGCTCGCCGAGGGCGTGGGGGTCGACGTCAGCGAGGTGGTCGCCGAACCGGGCCACCCGCTCGAGCAGCTGGCCGGGCTCGTCGCCCGCACCGACTTCGCCGCCACCTACCTCGCGATCGGCCTGGGCCTCGACCCCGGCCTGTCGCCGCACGTCGCCGACCTGCGCGACGCCCGCTAGCCGCGCCGGTCGCCGCAGGTCGGGCGCTGCGACGGTGGGCCACTAGGGTCGTCGGCATGTCAGCTTCCGGCGGGAACAAGGCCGTCATCGCGGCGCTCGGCGCCAACCTGGGCATCGCGGTGGTCAAGTTCATCGCCTTCGCGCTCACCCGCAGCAGCTCGATGCTGGCCGAGGCGATCCACTCGCTCGCCGACTCCGGCAACCAGCTGCTGCTGCTGCTCGGCGGCAAGCGCGCGAAGCGGGGTGCGACCCCGCTGCACCCGTTCGGCTACGGCCGCGAGCGGTACGTCTACGGCTTCGTCGTGTCGATCGTGCTGTTCTCCGTCGGCGGCCTGTTCGCGCTGTACGAGGGCTACCACAAGTGGCACGACCCGCACCCGATCGAGAGCTGGCAGTGGGTGCCGGTGGTCGTGCTGGTGGCGGCCATCGGGCTGGAAGGATTCTCCTTCCGCACCGCGATCCGTGAGGCGAACCACGCCCGCGGCGACCGCTCGCTGCCGCAGTTCGTGCGCACCGCGAAGGCCCCCGAGCTGCCGGTCGTGCTGCTCGAGGACTTCGCCGCCCTCCTCGGCCTGGTGTTCGCGCTGTTCGGCGTGGTGATGACCCTCGCGACCGACGACGGCCACTGGGACGCCGTCGGCACCGGCCTCATCGGCGTGCTGCTGGTGCTGGTCGCCGCCGTGCTCGCCGTCGAGATGAAGTCGCTGCTGCTGGGGGAGTCGGCCACCCCCGACCACGTGCGGGCGATCGAGGCGGCGCTGGTCGGCGACGGCGTCGGCTCCGTCATCCACATGCGCACCATGCACCTCGGCCCCGACGAGCTCCTCGTCGCCGCCAAGATCGCCGTCGACGGCGCCGACACCGCCGCCTACGTGGCGCAGGCCATCGACGCCGCCGAGCAGCGCGTCCGCGCCGCCGTCCCCATCGCCCGGGTGATCTACCTCGAGCCCGACGTCCGCCGTGAGGTCACGGCCGGCTGACGCCGCTCGTCGTCACGGGCCGGTGACCCAGCCGTCGAAGCGGATGGTCGGCCGACCCCTCGTCGCCAGGTTGGTCACGCGCACCTCGTGGCCGGCCGCCGACAGGTGCATCACGACGCGGGCCTGCCGCACCTTCGTGGTGCGCGAGTAGGTGTCGACCGTCACCGAGCGGTGCCCGTTCACCTCGACACGCAGCTTGCCGCAGGTCGGGCAGGTGGTGACCAGCACGCCGACCGTCCGCGTGGGCTGGTCGTGCGACACCATCGCGCCCCTGCGCGTGCTGCGCAGGTACGAGCCGTCGTACGCGCTGGCCTTCGTGACCCGCGTCCAGCCCGAGGTGCGCCGCCCGATGGGGTTGCGGTCGTCGACGGCGAGCAGCGTCGTGGTCCAGCCGCTCCAGGCCCCGGTGGTGCCGTAGGCGTCGTGCGTGCGAGCCCGGAACTGCACCGCGTAGCCGTCCTGGTCCTTCGACCACACGTCGCGGAAGGTCGCCGACCGGGCCGACGTGGACCGCCGCACGTCCATGGCGGCGCCGAACGCGAGGCGGCCCTTGGCGGTCACCTCGACGTCGCGCTGCTGCACGTCGTACCGCAGCCCGGACGCCGACCCGGATGCCGGCCCCCACGTCACCGGCAGGTACCCGCCTCGCCGCTCTGCGGTCGCCGCCACCGCTGGCACCGACGTGCGGGCAGCCGGCGCGGTGCGATCGAGGACGACGCGGCCGCCGGTGAGGTGCCCCTGGTTCGCCAGGCGCCGTCCGTCGGGACCGGTGCCGGTGAGCGTCCAGGTGTAGGTGCCGTCGGGGGCGAGCCCACCCGCGTCGGTGCGACCGTCCCACGCCAGCCGGCTGCTGCCGGACGACGTGGCCCGCACGCTGCGCACGACCTTCGTGCCGGAGCGCACGGTCAGGACAAGCCGGGACCCGGCGCGGCTCACGTCGGCCTCCACGGCCCACGCCTCCTGCCGGCCGTCGCCGTTCGGCGAGAACGCTGATGCCGTGGCGTCGGCCCGCAGCAGCCGGTCGGCCGGCGGGTGCGCCGCGGCCGTCAGGGTCGCGAGTCGCACGGCGCCGTCGGCGTCGACCCACGCCACTCGACCCTGGCTGACCGAGAGCTGCGTCGACCAGGTGGACGTGGAGACGGTCTTGGGCGTCGACGTGGGGTCGCTGAGGTCGAGCGACCGCACGGCGTCCGACGACCAGGCCAGCACGTCAGCGTCGAGATCCATCGGCAGCGGGACCCCGCACTGCATCGAGCAGCTCGCGGCGGCGACGAATCGACGTGCGCCGGTTCGCAGGTCGAAGCTGTCGATGCTCTGGTCGAGCCGCTGCACGACGAGGCGGTCACCGGAGAGCGTGACGGCACGAGGGCACTGCAGGCCGGAGCACTCGCCCAGGTCGACTCGGTCAGGGAGCACGGTGTGAGGCCGCGCGGGCGCTGCGTCGAGGTCCGCCCAGCCGACGCCACCGCCCCAGGTGACCCAGGCCGCACGGCTGCCCCACTGGTCGAAGCTCCCACCGCGTCCCACGCTCATCGGCCACGACGAGGTCCTGACCTGGCCCTGCGGCGTCTCGTAGTGGGCGCGGTGCACGAGCCAGCCGGCAGACAGAGCCAGCGGCTCGTCGCCCGTGTCGGGTAGCCGGACCGCGCGCGACGTCCCGTCCGGCCGACGGACGACGGACGGGCCCACCGGCCGCCCGTCGGTCGTGGCGGCCCGGGGTGGCAGCACGGTCCACCCGCTCGAGCCGAGCCCCGCTGAGGAACTGGAGACCGGGGTGACCAGCGTCCGCGCCGCGCGCGTCGGCACCTGCACCTCGACGACCCGCCCCAGCGGGGTGTCGACCCGGTTCGTCCCATCCAGGCCGAGCGCGGTCACGAGGAGTCGACTGCCGTCCAGCTGCAAGGACGCCACGCCCACCCGATCGACCGGCAGCACCGGACGGTGCGTCGCGTCCTGGCCCACCACCAGGATCGTGTCGTCCGCGATGGCGTCGTCGGTGATCACGTCTGCACCCACGACCGCGACGCTGGTCAGCGGAGAGGTGCCGCCGCTGCCGATGGGCGTCAGGTCACCCGGTGCGACCCCGGTGTCGGCTGGTAGCAGGGTCAGGCGGCCGCCCAGCCACGACACGAGCGCACCGGGCCGAGTCGCACCGGCCTGCGGCTGGCTGGGTAGGGCGCGTTCCGTGACCGCCCCGGGGTCGACGGAGCCGTCGGTGCCGATGGGTGCCGAGTACAGCGTGACCGGACGCGGACTCCCTGGCGGCTGCGCCGGGTCAGGCGCCGCTGTGTCGGTCCACCACAGGTGGTCCGGTCCGACGAAGGTGAACTGCGGGACCGAACGTGCCGGTAGCACCGACATCTCGCCGGTGTCGCGGCGAAGCCACCCGAACGCCGTGACGCCGTCTGCGCCTCGATGCACACCCAGCAGACCTCGACGGTCCACAGCCGGCGCGCTGTACGGGTAGCCGCCCGTCCCGACGGGCTCCGAGACGCCGTCGGGTCCGATGTAGCTGGTCTGCGTCCCGTCGAAGCTCCACCAGCCGGTGCCGTCGAAGCGTCGCCCGGTCGGTGGTCGGTGGATCTCCCGCACCGCGACCACCTCGCCGCTGAGGTCCACGTCGTAAAAGGTCGTGTCCGTGTGCTCGTGCACCACGGTCAGGGTGACGTGTGCCCCGGTCGGGGGCACGGACCCCACGTGATCCGTCGGACCCAGCGTGATGGGGAGCGGCTCGAACCGTCCGTCGTGGAGCACCTGCAGCCGTGGGGCGGGTGCGGCCCCGGTCGGCGACGGCGTCCAGGCATCCCACCGAAGCAGTGCGCCCGCCGGGCCGCCCGCCACGACCACGGCCCTGCGGCCGGTCGTGGCGGCAGGTGCGTAGACGACCGCCTCGTCGGTGCCGTCGGCGGCTGCGCGCGGGACGGAGTTCGGCGCTCCCAGCACGGCACCGACCAGCACCGCGCCCAGACCCGCGAACAGCACAGCACGACGCCGAGGCATCGCCACCCCCTCGCACCTGCCCGCCGTCGGGCTCCGGCCGGAACCCCCCGGCGCTCTGGCGAACTGTAGGGCCGAGGACCGACATTGTCTCTGACTTCCGTCAGAGCGTCTCGACGGTGCGCGTCACGGTGTCGTAGGTGCGGGCGGCGACGAACCGGCCGGGCGGTGCGGGCGGCAGCCGGTGCAGCACGGAGAGCACCTGCTCGACCTGCTCGCGCGGCACTCGGAGGGCGGCGCTGACGTGCGGCAACCAGCCACCGGGCCAGGGGTCGCCGGTCAGCGCGACCACCCGGTCGTGCAGCTCGGCGAGCGGCTCGGACGGCGCGAGCAGCCAGCCCACGGCGGGCTTGCGGCCGGTGAGCACCACCGGGCCGCCGAGCGCGACGTCGAGCGGCAGGGCACCGCGCACCAGGCCGGCCACCGCGGGCGGCAGCTCGTCGTCGGTCGTCGTGAGCGTGAGGTGGGGGGCGTTCGTGGGGGAGGGGTGCGCCGCGAGGCTCGGCAGGTCGGCGTCCAGCAGCGCCCGCCACCCGGCCCGCACCCAGGCCTCGAGCGCGTCGTCCGGCACGAGCTCCACGGTGTGTCCCACGGCGAGCAGCCTGCGTGCGAACCCGGGCCGCGGCAAGCGCTGCACCGGCACGGGGTCGCCGCGAGCGGCTCGGCGGACCGCGCCGCAGGACTCGGCCCCGGGCTCGTGACGCGCTAGACTCACCGGGTCCGGCGTCGGTGATGCCGCAGGCCCAGAGGGGCCGCGCCGGGGGCACGACCAGCGCGCCACGTACGCCGGCGCCGTCGAATCCTGCCCCGCCACCGAAGTCTCCCGACCGAAGGGTTCCACCCAGATGACCGTCGAGCACCACGTCCGCGACCTCGCCCTGGCCGAGGCCGGGCGCCACCAGATCCGCCTCGCCGAGCACGAGATGCCCGGCCTCATGGCGCTGCGCGAGGAGTACGGCGCGTCGCAGCCCCTCGCCGGCGCCCGCATCGCCGGCTCGCTGCACATGACCGTGCAGACCGCCGTCCTCATCGAGACCCTCGTCGCCCTGGGCGCGCAGGTCCGCTGGGCATCCTGCAACATCTTCTCCACCCAGGACGAGGCCGCCGCGGCCGTCGTCGTCGGGCCCGACGGCACCGTCGACGACCCGAAGGGCGTGCCCGTCTTCGCCTGGAAGGGCGAGACGCTGCCCGAGTACTGGGCCTGCACCCAGCGCATCCTGGTGTGGCCGAACGGCGAGACGCCGAACATGATCCTGGACGACGGCGGCGACGCGACCCTGCTCGTGCACAAGGGCAAGGAGTTCGAGGCGACCGGCGTCGTGCCGTCGACCTCTGAGGACGACAGCGAGGAGTACGCGGTCATCCTCGACCTGCTGCGCGCCTCGATCGCCGAGGACCCGCAGCGCTGGACCCGCGTCGCCGACGGCATCGTCGGCGTCACCGAGGAGACCACGACCGGCGTCCACCGCCTGTACGAGTTCTTCGCGGCCGGCACCCTGCTCTTCCCGGCCATCAACGTCAACGACTCGGTGACCAAGAGCAAGTTCGACAACAAGTACGGCACCCGGCACTCGCTGATCGACGGCATCAACCGGGCCACCGACACCCTCATCGGCGGCAAGGTCGCCGTCGTGGCCGGCTACGGCGACGTCGGCAAGGGCTGCGCCGAGTCGCTGCGCGGCCAGGGCGCCCGCGTGATCGTCACCGAGATCGACCCGATCTGCGCGCTGCAGGCCGCGATGGACGGCTACCAGGTCGCCACCCTCGAGGACGTCGTCGAGATCGCCGACATCTTCGTGACCGCCACCGGCTGCTTCGACGTCATCACCGCCGAGCACATGCAGTCGATGAAGCACCAGGCGATCGTCGGCAACATCGGCCACTTCGACAACGAGATCGACATGGCCGGGCTCGGCCGCGTCGCCGGCGTCGAGAAGGTCGAGATCAAGCCGCAGGTGCACGAGTGGCGCCTGCCCGCCCAGGGCGACCGCCCGGCGCGCAGCATCATCGTGCTGTCCGAGGGGCGCCTGCTGAACCTCGGCAACGCCACCGGGCACCCGAGCTTCGTGATGTCGAACTCGTTCGCGAACCAGACCATCGCGCAGATCGAGCTGTTCACGAAGGCCGACCAGTACCCGCTGGGCGTGCACGTGCTGCCGAAGCACCTCGACGAGAAGGTCGCCCGGCTGCACCTCGACGCGCTCGGCGTGCACCTCACCGAGCTGTCGAAGCCGCAGGCCGAGTACCTCGGCGTCGACGTGGCCGGCCCGTACAAATCGGACCACTACCGCTACTGAGCACCGCGGCGGCCACGCCGTCCGGCACGCCCCCGTCCGCCTCGTGCGGGCGGGGGCGTCGTCGTGCCGGGACCTCGCCGCCCGTTCAGGTGCGCGGCTGGTCGGGTGCCCGCACCCGGGCCAGCGCGGCGTCCACCGAGTCGACGCCGGCGAGGCGCTCGCGCAGCCGGGGCTCGTGGCCGAGGCGCTCGAGGTCGGGCCGGCGCCGTTCGGCAAGCACCGCGGCCAGGAACGCCTCGGGCCCCGTGCCGGCCGGAGGGGGCGGTGCGACGTGCGGCGACACCGCGCGGGCCAGCTCGACGCCCATCGCCGCACGCGCGCCGGGGTGCATGCCGCTCGACCGGCCGAGGAACCCGCGGACGGCGAGCGCCAGGCCGTCGGGCAGCCGGCCGAGGTCGGCGGCCTGCGCCCAGCCGATCAGGTGGGGTGGGGACTGCACCATCGGCGTCGCGCCCGCTCCGCCGCGCTCACGCACCACGTAGGTGCCCGCCGCCCGGTCGCCGAGCCGCTTGCCGCGGCTCGACACGAGCGAGCTGATCAGCGCCGGGACGCCGAGGGTGCCGACGTACACCTCGACGAACAGCACCAGCGATCGCACGAACGCCTGGCGGAAGCGGATCGGCCCGCCGTCGTCGCGCACGGTGCGCAGCCCCATGACGAGTTTCCCGAGGGTGCGACCGCGGGTCAGCGTCTCGACGAGCGTCGGCACGCCGACGGTGATCGCGACGACCACGACCAGGGTGAGGGCGGCCCCGGACGCGCCGTCCAGGGCGCCGGCGAGGCGGCTGAGGCCGATGAACGTGCCGATCAGCAGGGCGACGGCCAGCGCGAGGTCGAGCGCACCGGACACCGCGCGCGAGGCGAAGGTCGCGGCCGGCAGCTCCAGCTGGACCGCCTCGCCGGTGACCACGTCGCGCACCCGCCGAGGCTACCCGTGCCGCGGGTAGGCTCGCGGTCGTGGACCTGGACGCGTACGTCAGCGCCCACCGCGACGAGTGGGCCAGGCTGCGCGAGCTGAGCGGCCGCCGGCGGCTCGACGGCGCCGAGGCGGACGAGCTGGTCGAGCTGTACCAGCGGGTCGCCACGCAGCTGTCGGTGGTGCGGTCGGCGGCGCCCGACCCCGCGCTGGTCAGCCGGCTGTCGACGATCGTGGCGCGTGCCCGGGCGGCGGCCACCGGGTCGCACGAGGCGGCGTGGCGCGACGTCGCGCGGTTCTTCACCGTCTCGTTCCCCGCGGCGCTGTACCGCACCCGGCGCTGGTGGGGTGCGGCGATGCTCGGCTCCCTCCTGCTCGCGCTCGCCGTCGGCTGGTGGGTCGCCTCCCACCCCGAGGTGCAGGCGGCGGTCGCCAGCCGCGACGAGATCCGGCAGCTCGTCGAGAACGACTTCGAGGCCTACTACTCCGAGTACGCCCCCAGCAGCTTCGCCGCCCAGGTCTGGACGAACAACGCCTGGGTGGCGGCGCAGTGCATCGCGTTCGGCGTGCTCGGGCTGCCGGTGCTGTACGTGCTGTTCCAGAACGCCGCGAACGTGGGCCTGGTGGGCGGGCTGATGGCCAGCCAGGGACGGGCCGACCTGTTCTTCGGGCTGATCCTGCCGCACGGCCTGCTCGAGCTGACGGCGGTCTTCGTCGCGGCCGGCGCCGGCCTGCGGCTGTTCTGGGCCTGGGTCGACCCGGGGCCGCGCACCCGCGCGCAGGCGCTGGGCGAGGAGGGGCGGGCCGCGGCCGGCATCGCGCTCGGGCTGGTCGTGGTGCTGGCGCTGTCGGGGGCGATCGAGGCCTTCGTGACGCCGTCGCCGCTGCCGACGTGGGCCCGGATCGGCATCGGCGTGCTGGCCGAGGCGGCGTTCCTGACCTACGTGTTCACCCTCGGCCGGTGGGCGGTCGCCCGCGGCGAGACCGGGGACGTCGAGGCCGACGTGCGCGGCGACGTCCTGCCGACGCGCGGCTAGAGCCGACCGGCGGCCTTCAGCGCGAGGTACCGGTCGGCGAGCGCCGGGGGCAGCTGGTCGGGCGGCGCGTCGACGACGTCCGCACCGAGGCGCGACAGCAGGCGGGTCACCCGGTCGCGGTCGAGCTGCGTGCGCTCCGCGGCGGCAGCGGCGTACACGTCCTCGGCGGTGTCGCGCCGACCGGCCATCGCCGCCAGCTCGGGGTCGGCGACGGACGCGACCACCACCGTGTGCCGTCGGGTCAGCTGGCCGAGCACCGGCAGCAGGCCCTCCTCGACGGCGGCCGCCTCGAGCGGCGTGAGCAGCACCACGAGCGCGCGCTGCGACAGCCGTGCGGTGACGGCCGAGACCGCGACCGCCCAGTCGGCCTCGAGCAGCTCGGCCTCCAGCGGCGCCATCGCCTCGACCACGGCCGACAGCAGGGTCGTCGACGACCGCGCCTCGACGCGCGCCCGCACGCGGCGGTCGACGGCCAGCAGGTCGACCCGGTCGCCGGCGCGCGAGGCGAGGGCCGCCAGCAGCAGGGCGGCGTCCATCGCGGCGTCGAGGCGGGGCTGGTCGCCGACCCGGGCCGCGGCGGTGCGCGAGGTGTCGAGCACGATCAGCACCCGCCGGTCGCGCTCGGGGCGCCACGTCCGGACCACGACCTGGCGGCGTCGGGCCGTGGCGCGCCAGTCGATGCTGCGCACGTCGTCGCCGGGCACGTAGTCGCGAAGCGAGTCGAACTCGGTGCCCTGGCCGCGCACGTTCACCGACGACCGCCCGTCGATCTCGCGCAGCCTCGCCAACCGGCTGGGCAGGTGCTTGCGGGAGGTGAACGGCGGCAGCACCCGCACGCTGCCGGGCACCGGCACGGAGCGCTGCCGGGCGGCGACCCCCAGCGGCCCGTGGGCGCGCACCGTCACGCGGTCGGCCAGCCGGTCGCCGCGCCTGGTGGGCACCAGGTCGGTGCGCACCCGGCGCCGCTCGCCGGACGGGACGTCGAGCGGGTGCCGGTCGTCCGCGGCCCCCGCCGAGGGCTGCCACGCGTCGCGCACGGTGCCGCGCAGGCGTCGACGTCCCGTGTGGTGCACCAGCAGCGCGGTGCTCGTCGGCTGCCCGAGCCGCACGTTGGCGGTGGGCTCGCGCTCGAGGCGGACGGCCCGCGGGCTGGCCGCCAGCAGCAGGTCGACGACGACGGCGGCCAGGACCACGAGGGCCCAGACGCCGAGCCCGCCCCACCCGGGCTGCACGAGCCCGACGTACAGCACGCCGAGCAGCGCCAGCAGCGCAGCGCGGCCGGTCAGCGCCACGGGCCCCGCCGTGCCCGCCGGCTCGTCGAGCCCGGGCGGCTCACCGCGGCACCGCGACGGAGGCCAGCACGCCGTCGAGCACGGCGTCGACGGTGACGCCCTCCAGCTCGGCCTCGGGCCGCAGGGCCACGCGGTGCCGCAGCGTCGGCCGGACGAGCGCCTTGACGTCGTCCGGCGTCACGAAGTCGCGTCCTGCCAGCCAGGCCCATGCCCGGCTGGTCGACAGCAGCGCCGTCGCACCGCGGGGCGAGACGCCGAGCTGCAGCGAGGGCGAGCTGCGGGTCGCCCGTGCCAGGTCGACGACGTAGCCGATGACCTCGGGGGCGACCTCCACGCGTCGCACCGCCCGGGCGCCGGCTGCCAGGTGCTCTGGCCCGGCGACGGGTCGGATGCCGGCGGCGGTCAGGTCGCGCGGGTCGAAACCCGCCGCGTGCCGCTGCAGCACCGCGACCTCGTCCTCGCGGGGCGGCAGGGGCAGCTGCAGCTTCAGCAGGAACCGGTCGAGCTGCGCCTCGGGCAGGGGATAGGTGCCCTCGTACTCCACCGGGTTCTGCGTGGCGCACACCACGAACGGCTCGGGCAGCGGCCGCGGGGTGCCGTCGACGGTGACCTGCCGCTCCTCCATGGCCTCCAGCAGCGAGGCCTGCGTCTTCGGCGGCGTCCGGTTGATCTCGTCGGCGAGCAGCAGGTTGGTGAAGACCGGGCCCTCGCGGAAGGAGAACTCCGCGGTGCGCGCGTCGTAGACCAGCGAGCCGGTGACGTCACCAGGCATGAGGTCGGGCGTGAACTGCACCCGGGTGGTGCGCAGCTGCAGCGCCTGCGACAGCGCCCGCACCATGAGCGTCTTGGCCACCCCGGGGACGCCCTCGAGCACGACGTGCCCGCGGGCGAGCAGGGCGATGACGAGCCCGGTGACCGCGGCGTCCTGGCCGACGACGGCCTTGGCCACCTCGGTGCGCACCGCACGCAGGGCCTCGCGCGCGGCGTCCGCCTCGGGCAGCGCGGCGCCGGGGTGCGGGTGGTGGTCGGCCTCGGGCGGGTCGCCGTCCTGCGGCTTCGTCAGCTGGGTCGGGTGGTCGGTCACGGTCTGCGGACCTCCGTCTCGAGGGCGTCGAGCTCCCTGGCCAGCAGGACCAGGGCCACGTCGTCGTCGGGGTCGGTCCCGACGAGCAGGTTCGTCACGTCGCGCGCCGGGCGGCCCGTGCGCGTGGCCACCACGGCGGCGACCTCCTCCGGCTCGGCGGCGCGCGCCAGGCCGCACCGCACCGCCAGGCGCCGCACCGCCGCGGCGCGCAGCACCTGGTCCGCGCGCCCGCGTGCCCGGGCCCGACGGTAGAGCTGCGCGCGGCCGCGGGTGGTCTCGATCGCGCGGACGACGACCGGCAGCGGCTCGGTGGTCAGCCGCCCGAGCCGGCGGGCCCGCCAGAGCACCACCACCAGGAGCACGACCACCAGCTGCGCCGCACCGAACCGGACGCCGTCGGGCAGCAGCTGCGTCAGCGTCGGCGGCTGGTCGACGGTGCTGCCGTCGAGCGCGTTCGGCACCCACCACACCACGCGGCTGCCGGTCGCCACGAGCCCGATCGCGAGCGCCGCGTCGCCGGCCGTCGCGAGCTGGCCGTTGCTCAGGGCGTCACCCGAGCCCAGCACCGTGCTGCGCCGGCCGTCGGCCGAGGTCACCAGCAGCAGCGGCGCCGCGTCGTCGCCGTCGGCGTAGCAGCCGACGACGGTCGCGGCGCTCGTGGGGTCTGCGGTGTCGGTGCCCGAGCTGCTGCCGCGCGCGGTCACGTAGGCGTCGCCGCCCAGCAGCGCCCTGCCCGCTCGCCGGGCCACGGGATCGTCGCACCCGGGGTCGCGCAGGCGGTCCTCCACCGGGTCGCGCCTGGCGACGGGCAGCCCGAGGTCGCTGAGCAGCGTCTCGCCCGGCGACACGAGCACCACGTCGGCCCCGCTGGTGCGCAGCAGGGCGGCGAGGTCGGCACCGCGCGTGGGGTTCAGCAGGTCGGGGCGGGACACCACCAGGGTCGTGGCCGCGCCGTCGGTGCCCAGGTCGCGCTCGACGTCCGCGAACGTGCGACGCACCTGCACCGGGACGCCGTGGTCGCGCAGCACGTGGGCGAGGGCCCGGGTGCCCTGCGGCGTGGCGTCCTCCGGGTCGAGCGCGCCCGAGCTGGTCGGCCGCAGCAGCACCAGCCCCGCGACGGCGGCCAGCACCACGGCGGTCACGGCGGCGGCGGGCCAGCGCCACCCCCGGCGCCGGCGGGAGGCACCCGACGCGTCGACCGGACCGCTCTCGACGCCTGCGGCGGCAGGCCCGCGGTGCGGGGCGTCCGGCCGGGTCGAGGGCTGCACGGCCGTCGCCCCGGTCGCCCCGGTCACGTGGCCACCGGGGCCCAGGTCGGTCGCGCCTCGCCCACCGCGGCGTCGAGGTCGCGCACCACGCGATCGTGCTGGGCGGTCGCCGGTCGGCCGCCGTAGCTCACGGCGTCGAAGACGCCGGCGCACCGTGCGAGGTCGTCGGCCAGGGCCGGCAGCAGCACCCCCGCCTCGACCGCCACCTCGTGCGCCGTGCGGCCCGGCCGGGCGTCGAGCACCGTGCGCTCCTCCAGCGAGCGGACCACGGCGCGGAAGCGCTCCCGCACGGCGACGCCCCCCTCGCCCGCGTCCGCCGCGTCGTCCGCCAGCCGGCGGTGCTCCGCGGCGCTGCGCTCGACCTCGCCGAACACCGTCCGCGACGCGCCCACCCGGCCGGGCCCGCGGAGCCGGCCGGTGCGCAGCAGCACCACGACGACCACGACGATCACCACGAGCGCGAGCAGCACGACACCGGTGCGGGCGTCGGGCGCGACGCCGGGCGCCTGCAGCCGGCCCAGGTGGTCGAGCAGCCACTGCGCCGCGCGGGTCACCAGGCCCGGCCGGGCCCGCTGGTAGACGTCGTCGCCCAGCTCCCGCACGGCCCAGCCACGCGCTTCGTCGGGGCCCGGGGTCAGCTGCCCGGAGGCGGCACCGAGGGACACCGCGACCGCCGTGGGGAGCAGCGTCCTCACGAGGGCGGAGCCTCGGCGGCCGCCCTCGCCAGCGCCACGTCCAGCCCCTCGCGGCGCATCCGCAGGTCGATGTACAGGAGCGCGACGACGGCGGCGCTGAAGGGGGCCGTGATCGTGGTCGCCACGACGGAGCCGAGGTTCTGCAGCACCGTGCCGATGACCTGCGAGGTGCTGAGCGACACGTCCGCGTTCGTCGCGCTCACCGCGCCGAGCACCGACCCGATGACGGCGAACGGCGCCGTCACCAGCCCGCCGACGGCCCCGGCGATGATCGCGGTCAGCAGCAGGATGCCGAAGCAGCGCCACCACGAGCCGACGCTCAGCCGCCACGACCTGCGCAGCGAGGCCCAGACCCCGATGTTCTCGAGCAGCAGGGCCGGTCCGGCGAAGGCCAGCCGCACCCAGAGGAACGGCCCGAGGAGCACCAGCACCAGCAGGCCGACGAGCACGGCGACCACCCCGCCGACGGTCGACCCGGCCACGAAGAGGAGCACGGCGGGCAGCGCCACGACCGCGTACAGCGCCAGCAGGACGAAGCCCGAGAGCAGGCTGACCCCGATCACGGCCCAGACGCGAGGGAGCATGCGGCGCACCACCTCGCCGACGGACGGCTTGCGCCCGACCACCGCGTCGCTCACCGCGAGGATGAGCACGGCGGTCAGCACGATGGTCGCCAGACCCTGCAGCAGCAGCGGCACCACGAACGCGAGCGTGCCGCCGCCGATCAGCCCGGCCACCTGGACGTCGTCGACGGAGGCGGTCTCGTCACCCGGCAGGGCCCCGACCAGCTGCGGCAGCCCGAGCACCTGCAGCACCGTCGAGAGCAGGAACACCGCGGCCATGACCACGCCCGACAGGCCGAACAGCACGCGGGGGTTCTGCCGCATGGTCTGCACCGAGCCGTCGATCAGCTCTCCGAGGTTCAGCGGTCGCAGCGGCACGACGCCGGGCTTCGGCGGCGGCCGCCACCCGGCGTCGGGGCCGCTCGGCGCGGTCCAGGTCGGGCCACCGCCCCAGGCCGGGGCGCTGCCGGCCGCACCCCATGCGACCGGCGGTGGTCCGTACCCCGGCGGTGCACCGAGCGGCGCAGGTTGGGCGGGGACCGGCTGCGGGCCGGGCGCGGGCTCGCCGGCGGGAGAGCCCCACCCGTCGCCGCCCGAGGGCGACGCCCAGCCGCCGGGTCCCTCGCTCATCCGTCCGCCCCCTCGCCGGTCGGGTCGTGCAGGCCCGACGCGTCCGTCCGATCACGTCGCACGTCGCGACGCCCCCGTCGTCCGTGCCGGGCGACGTCCGCACATCGTGCCACGGCGCGGTCGGCCCGACCCGGGTCCGGCGCTGCTGTGGACGACGGCCGTCGTCCACAGCGCCGGGCGGTGGACGACGCCGCCCGTCCCCAGCCGCCGAGGTCGCCCGCACGGTCCAGGTCGGGGTGCGACCATTGCGGGTGCGTCGCCCACCGACGACGCCCTGGACGCACGTGGAGCGAGGTCGCTGGCATGAAGGGTCGAGTACTCGTCGTCGACGACGACACCGCGCTGGCCGAGATGCTGGGCATCGTGCTGCACGGCGAGGGCTTCGAGCCGGTGCACTGCGGTGACGGCGAGGCGGCGCTCGCGACGTTCCGCGAGGTGCGGCCCGACCTCGTGCTGCTCGACGTCATGCTCCCGGGCGTCGACGGCATCGAGGTGTGCCGCCAGATCCGCGCCGAGTCGGGCGTCCCCATCGTGATGCTGACCGCGAAGACCGACACCGTCGACGTCGTGGTCGGCCTCGAGTCCGGCGCCGACGACTACGTCGTGAAGCCGTTCAAGCCCAAGGAGCTCATCGCGCGGGTGCGGGCCAGGCTGCGCGGCACCGACGCCACCCCCGAGCGCCTCGAGATCGGCGACCTGTCGATCGACGTGGCCGGGCACACCGTCCGGCGCGGCGAGGCCACGATCGCCCTCACGCCGCTGGAGTTCGACCTGCTGGTGGCCCTGGCGCGCAAGCCGTGGCAGGTGTTCTCCCGCGAGGTGCTGCTCGAGCAGGTCTGGGGCTACCGGCACGCCGGCGACACGCGGCTGGTGAACGTCCACGTGCAGCGCCTGCGCTCCAAGATCGAGCGCGACCCCGAGCACCCCGAGATCGTCGTGACGGTGCGCGGCGTCGGGTACAAGGCGGGCGTCGCCGGGTGACGTCGCCGACCGACCCGCTGGGCGTGCTGCTGCGCCCCTGGGCCTGGGCGCGGCGCCGCTGGCGGCGCTCGCTGCAGCTGCGCGTCGTGGCGACGACGGCGCTGCTCGGCATGGCGGTCGTCGCCGTGGTCGGCGCGCTGCTGCTCGACCGCATCCAGACCGGGCTCGTGGCCGAGCGGGTCAACGTCGCGCGCGGCGAGGCGGCCCGCGGTCGCGCCGACGCCCAGGCCCGGTTCGACACGGCGCCGGACGCCTCCGGGCTGAACCTGCTGGTGAACGACCTGCTGCCGCGCCTGGCCTCGCCCGAGCCCGACCGCAGCCGCGACGTCATCCTGCTGCACGGCCTCGGCAACGACCGCACGCCGGTGGTGCCCGACCTGAGCTCGCGCGACGTCGCCCGCAGCATCGTGCCGCTCGACCTGCGTCGGCGCGTCATGGCGAGCGGGCAGCAGGAGGCGCAGTTCGTCCGCGTGCGGCGCACCGGGTCGGAGGGCTCGGTGCCCGGCATCCTCGTCGGGTCCAGGGTCACGGTGCCCGTCGGCGGTGACTACGAGCTCTACTTCGTCTTCACGCTGCAGCGCGAGCAGGACACCATCCAGCTGGTGCAGCGCACGCTGCTCGGTGGCGGCGTGGCGCTCGTGCTGCTGGTCGGCGCCATCGCCTTCGTGGTCACCCGGCAGGTCGTGACGCCGGTGCGGCAGGCGGCCCTCGTCGCCGGAAAGCTGTCGTCCGGGCGGCTCGGCGACCGCATGGTGCCGCGCGGCGAGGACGACCTGGCGAAGCTGGCCCGCTCGTTCAACTCGATGGCCGACAGCCTGCAGTCGCAGATCGCCCAGCTCGAGAACCTGTCACGGGTGCAGCAGCGCTTCGTCAGCGACGTGTCGCACGAGCTGCGCACGCCGCTGACGACCATCCGGATGGCGGGCGACGTGCTGCACGAGGCGCGGGCGGGGTTCGACCCGTCGGTGGCGCGCTCGGCCGAGCTGCTGCGCAGCCAGCTCGACCGCTTCGAGTCCCTGCTCACCGAGCTGCTGGAGATCAGCCGCATCGACGCCGGCGGCGAGGTGCTCGACCTCGAGCCGGTCGACCTGCGCGACGTCGCGGCGCGCGTGGTCGACGCCGCGGTCCCGCTGGCGGGGGAGAGCGGCAGCCGGTTCGAGCTGCGCACGACCGGTGGGTCGTGCGTGGCCGAGATGGACGTCCGGCGGGTCGAGCGCATCCTGCGCAACCTCGTGGTCAACGCGCTCGAGCACGGCAACGGGCTGCCCATCGAGATCCGCACCGGCAGCGACGTGACGAGCGTCGCGGTGACCGTGCGCGACCACGGCGTGGGGCTGCGGCCCGGCGAGTCGGCGCTCGTGTTCAACCGGTTCTGGCGCGGCGACCCGTCACGTGCCCGCACGATGGGCGGCACCGGTCTCGGGCTCGCCATCGCGAGCGAGGACGCGCGCATGCACGGCGGGTGGCTGCAGGCCTGGGGCGAGCCCGGCAAGGGGGCGTGCTTCCGGCTGACCCTGCCCCGGGCCCCGGGGCACGAGCTCATCAGCTCACCCCTGCCGCTCGCCCCGACCGGCCGCGGCGGCGACCTCGACGTCGGTGGCCCGTACCTGCGGCTCACCGCGCGCCCGCCCTCGCTGGAGGAGGTCAGGGCTGCAGCCGACCCGGCGACGTCCGGAGCGGCGGCGTCCGGCCAGGGCGGCGGGGGCGAGCTCGTCACCGTGCGGGCGAGCGAACCGGGGCAGCCCGTCCGCGACGGCGCGACCGTCCGACACGGCGACGACGCGGACGGCGCGGCGGCCGGTAGCGACGGCGCGCCCGGAGCCGGCCGTGGCTAGCCGGTGGTCCAGCGGGCCCCGTGCGCGCACCGTGCCGGCCGCACGCGGGCGAGGACCAGCGAGCACGGCGGCTCGGGCGCGCCAGGTGCCGTCGCAGGTG